>CACMZN010000094.1 GCA_902618175.1 uncultured Verrucomicrobiota bacterium | reverse complement strand
TTGCATCAACTCCAATCTGGGCATGGCATGGGGAAAAGGATAAGGTGATCAAAACAATGCGCTCACGAGAAATGATCAATTCCATAAGGAAAGCCGGTGGTACTCCTAAGTACACGGAAATTAGAAACCGCGGACACAACTCATGGGTCGAGGTATGGAATTCCCTAGAACTTTGGGACTGGCTTTACTCCCAAAAAAAAGGATAAGTTTCTTTCTTCCTGATCAGGACATTCTCCAACTACCCGATTGTCTCCTAGTTGACTAACCCATGAGTTTATCTTTTTCACTTCCCAAGCTGTTGATTATTCCTTTTGTTTCTTTTCTTTGCATTCAAGCACAAAGCAACCGACCCAACATCTTGTTGTTCATGGCCGACGATATGGGTATTGGAGATACCAGCGCTTATCTGGGCATCAGTCTACTGCCCAATTCCCAACCTATTGAAGCAACACTACAAACTCCACGGATCGAAGAATTTGCTCAAAACGCAATGATTTTCACCGATGCTCACGCTCCCTCTTCGATGTGCAGTTCAACTCGTTATTCTCTCCTCACCGGCCGATTGGCTCACAGGTCTTATCTTAAGAAACAGGGCTGGCTACCCCATGGTCCTAACCCCCCAATGATTCAAAAAGCTCTGACAACCCTTCCCGAAATGCTCAAACGAAATGGATATTTGACTGCTGCCATCGGCAAATACCACGTGGGTATGGATTTTGACGACGGACATGGTCAGCCCGCTGATGAGTTTGACTATATGGACGTCGATTTCACCAAGCCTATTCTCGACGGTCCTACCCACCATGGCTTTGATGAATTCTTCGGAGTACCAGGCAACACCGAAGATTCCTTGGATACCGAGCCTCGAATCTACTTACGCAATGATCGTTGGACTTTCACCAACCGATCCAAAATGGAATGGATTGGCATAAAACACCGTAGAGGTCAGATCCTCAGCGACCCCGATTGGAATCTCACCCAACTTGGTCCGGATTATCTTCGCGAGGCTATTCAATTCATTGATCTGAAAGCAAAAGAAACCGATCCCTTTTTCCTCTATTATGTTCCCAACGCCAATCATTTCCAGCGAAACCATTCAGGCGACTATGCCGTACCTGATTCCCTAGAAGGCATTCCCATTAAGGGGACCAGCCGTTACACTGACGGAACGAGAGCTGGAGAGCGGGAAGACATGATCATGGAAAACGACGCTGCTTTCGGAATCTTGTTGAAAAAGTTGAATGAAACCGAAGATCCCCGTAATCCGGGTTCGAAACTCATTGAGAATACCTTGGTTATTTTCACCAGCGACAATGGACCGAATGTAGGAGACAATCTAGGACTCAATTTGGAAAGCGGAGGTCTGAGAGGAAAAAAGGCAAAGCTTTGGGAAGGTGGGCACCGTGTTCCTTTTTTAATCCATTGGAAGGGTCATCTGGATCAAAAACGGTTGAACCGAAACCTGTTCTCTCTCATCGACCTATTTTCCACTCTCTCCCGAATCGTGGGGGATAAGCTTCTTCCTGCCGAAGCACAAGACAGCCTGGATTCACTTGATTATTGGAAAGATCCAAGCAAGACCGATTCCAGAGCTCGTTATTTATTCTGTCATCTTGGACCACCCTATGAAAACGACGCAATTGCAATCAGGCAAGGATCCAAGAAAGTGATTATAAGGGGTGGATTGGCGCAACCTTGGTCAAGTAAGGGTTCCCAGGGATCCGTCCAATCTCTGGTTTCCTACGACCTAGCGCTCGATCCTCTTGAGAAAGCGGACTTCTCCGCGAACCACAAGGATCCGCAGACGATTCGTATGTTGGATCAGTTGCTCCGAATTCACAACCAGGGATTCTCCAGAAATTTGAATCTTCCTCCAAGCGGAAACCTATTAATCGATGATGGTTGGCATAATTTGAGGAATGATTTGAGCGGCCACATTGGATACGAATTCGTATTTGAACAAGACCAAATCATAACCCATCTGGGAATGTGGGATGACCATGACCGGGACCAACCA
>CACMZN010000093.1 GCA_902618175.1 uncultured Verrucomicrobiota bacterium | reverse complement strand
TATTTTACGAAACTGTCTCCCCAGTCCCAACAATGGTGCGCCATGGTCACCCGCATTGATGCTCATTTTGGGAATATTCTTCGAGCCCTGGAGGATCCGAATGGAGATGGGGACGAGTCGGATTCGGTTGCGGATGACACCTTAGTGGTTTTTCAGTCCGACAATGGGGGGCCGAGTGGAGACAATAGGGAGCAGTTGGATGCGAACGGAGGTCTCCTCGGATCCAAGGGCAGCATTTACGAGGGGGGAATTCGGGTGCCGACGATTATCCGCTGGCCCGATAAGATCACCAGGGAATCGAAATTGAAAGCGGGTTCGAATTCGGAATTGATCCTTGATTGTTCCGATCTTCTTCCCACTTTCTGTGAATTGGCGGGGGCTGCCATTCCCCTCGGAGTGAGCGGAGTTTCCCTGGCTCCCAGCCTGACTGGTGAAGGCAAACAAAGAATTCGAGATTTTCTCATTCATGAAACCAAGGGTCAGGCTTCAATCATTCGAAGTCGTTACAAATTTATTCGTCCAAAGCATGAACCGAATGACTCCAGAAAGAGAAAACCATCCAGTAAAAAGGATGGAAAAGATCCGGACAAATGGCAGCTTTATGATCTTCATGCTGATGCTGCAGAGGTAAACAATTTGGCGAAGGAGCGACCGCAGTTAGTTCGTGAATTGAACGATTTGTTGACCTCTGAACGGGTAGACGAACCCGTTGGTTTCGCCAATACCTATCATGACTGGAGGGGTGGCACTGCTCATGGAGCTCTTCATGCGGCTTCAAATTGGACGGAGTATCGCTATGAAAATGATGAGATAACTTACATGGAAGAGAAAGGGAGTCCGAAGCTTTCTTGGTGTGGTGCAATTAATCTTGGCGATTCGGCCTTGGCATCTAAAGATACGAGTTTCCTCGCCCTTAAGGTGGCAGGATCTCTTACCATTCAGGAAGATGCCCAAGTAAATGCCCGTAATGAACTAAGGGTGATGGAAAAGGGATGTGTGAATCTCGCGGGTGGTTCGCTATTCTCCAAAAGATGGGTGGAAGTACAAACTGGAGGGATGCTAAGTGGACATGGGCAAATTCATGCAGCCTTGTACAACTCGGGATCCTTGGTTCTTGATCCGGAGAATCCATTGCTGATTCATGGTCCGGTTCATTTGTCGGGGAGTCTCAGAGTCGAAAAAGCAGAAAGAAAAAGAAACTTGGATAAATTTGTGGTTTTGAAGGCTGAATCAATCGTCGGGAAATTCACCAACGCAGAAGTGTCCTTTTCCGGCAAATCCTACTCCATTGAATATACCTCAAAGGAAATCACTTTGATTGTTCGATGACCGAGATGTTACGCTGATCCATTTGTTGCCATGAAGTTGACTCCTTTTCCGATTCTATTTCTTTTCCGAAATTTCGCCTTGATCCTTTGCTCGATCACTCAAAGCAAATCCGAATCGGTTTCACTGCCCAGTCTTCCAATCATTGATACCCACATTCACCTATATGACACCAATCGGCCTGAGGGCGTGGATTGGCCTCCCTCCACCGATAAAGTCCTGCATCGTCCGGTTCTTACAGAACAATTCGACGAAGTAGCGGATCGTGCAGGTATCGCTTCAACCGTAGTTGTTGAAGCGAGTAGTCGGGTGGAAGATAATCAGTGGATACTCGACTTGGTGAAGCACAACCCGGATCGTTATCTCGCATTAGTAGGAAATTTGCCAATTGGAACCGATAAGTTCCCCAGTTTGCTCGAACGCTTTTCCAAGGATTCCCGTTTTGTCGGTCTCCGGATGAGGAACCGTCCGGGCGGGGATGCTTTTTTTACTGATGCAGTCTGGCGGGACTTGGCTCTACTTTCTGAAAAAGGGCTTACTCTGGATGTCCTTATCCACAATTTCACCCTTGATGAAGTCACCCAAGTCGCCAAGCAACTACCCGATTTGAAGATCATGATCAATCACTTGGGAGGGCTGGTCATCAAGCGGAATTTCCCTAACACCGAGTGGGAGAAATCCATTATGAAAGCAGCCGCCCAACCCAACGTTTTTTGCAAGGTGAGTGGAATTTTCGAACGATCCGGAACCCAGCCTGTTCCCAAGGAAAGATCTTTCTACGCACCTGTTCTC
>CACMZN010000092.1 GCA_902618175.1 uncultured Verrucomicrobiota bacterium | reverse complement strand
AGGTTTATGAGGGAATGATCGTGGGGGAAAACCCTCGTGCTGACGACTTGCCGGTGAATCCTACCAAGGCCAAGCACGTTACCAATCATCGAGCTGCAGGCAGCGATAAAAGTGAATCACTGACTCCGGCTATTCGTTTTTCGCTTGAACGAGCAATCGAATACATCGCTCCAGATGAATTAGTCGAGGTCACACCATCAAATATTCGCCTGCGGAAGCGCATTCTCGATTTTACCGATCGAAAACGTGAAGCAAAAAAAAACAGTACTTGAATCCCGTTTGATTCCGTTTCTCTTTTGTATATTATCAACGCATGCGTTTATTCAGTAACTTGTTCATTTTCCTTTTGGTCGGCTGCGGAACCGGGATAATTTATGGACCTGCTTCTTTCGATGAAACCCAATTGGATTCCGACATTCATCGTGTTACATTTCGAGGAAATCAACACCCTGCTACAGGTGAACTTTGCTTATTGCGATGTGCCGAAGTTTGTCTTAATGAAGGTTATTCACATTTTGAGGTTATTGACTCAGAGACAGGCAGTTCCATCGAAAATATCCACCCAAGATTTCCCTTTGATCGGCACTATTCATTAATGGACACTTTTATTGAAGATCTTCCATTTGTAGCAAAGACAATTCGTTTATTTAAATCGAAACCAACAGCCGGTTTTGCCTATGAGGCACGTTCCATCAAAACCTCCCTTACCTCAAAATATGGAATTGGAGAGATTGGCGATCCTTGATTGACCGATTGTAATAACTTTGATTAATAAAGCTCGCGATGAGTAAGGAAATTGAAATCAACATACCGGATGTTATCCGTAAAGGTGTGGTCATTTGGGTTTTAGTAGCGATCGCTGTGCTAGCTGGTGTAGTTACATCCATATATACGGTTGAGGCAGAATCTGAGGGAGTGGTACTGCGTTTTGGTAAATTTGAAAAGACTGTCAAGGCAGGGTTACACATGAAGATTCCCTTTGGAATTGATGAGGTTTATGTGTTGCCAGTAGAACGCCAACTAAAACAAGAGTACGGATTTGCAACTACAGGAGGAACGAACTCCAGTCAGTTTTCTAGTAGAGCTTCCAGAGATCGTGAAAAAAATATGGTCACCGGAGATTTGAACGCTGCGGAGGTCGAGTGGATTGTACAATACAGGATCAACGATCCGGAAAAGTATTTGTTTAAGGTTTTAGATCCCGAAGGAACTTTAAGAAACATTTCCGAATCAGTGATGCGCACGGTTGTTGGTGATCGAACAGTTGATGAAGTGATCACAGTGGGACGCCAAGATATCGAAGAGGAGGCGATGAAATTGTTGAAGGAATTAGTTCAAAGATATGAACTCGGAATTGGAATCGATCAAATTCAACTCAAAAACGTCAACCCACCATTTCCTGTGCAGGCATCCTTCAATGAAGTTAACCAAGCCGAACAGGAAATGGCTCGCATGATTAATGAGGCTCAAGGTGAGTACAATAAAGCAGTTCCTGTCGCAGAAGGAGAAAAAGAACAGAAAATCGAAGCGGCTCAAGGATATGCTTTGAAGAGAGTGAATGAAGCGGAAGGTGATGTCGCTCGTTTTAATGCGGTTTTGAAAGAGTATGAAAAGGCACCCGAAATTACCAAAGCTCGTCTCTACTTGGAGGCTATGACTGAAGTCCTACCTCGGATGGGTAAGAAAATTATAATTGATGAAGACGCCTCCCAAGTCTTGCCCTTCTTGCAGTTGGATTCTGGAATAGGAGGAGGGTCAAAGTGAGTACAAAAGTTCAACTGTCACTGATTCCATTACTTCTCATCCTCTATCTCATTTATATGTCAACTTATGTTGTAAAGGAGACTGAGCAAGTGATTAAAACGAGGTTTGGTGAGGTAATGGGCGAACCAGTTACTGAAGCAGGACTGCAATGGAAAATTCCTTTTTTAGACGATATCAATGTGATTGAGAAGCGCTATCTACCATGGGATGGTCCAGCGAGTGAAATGCCGACCAAGGACAAAAAGTATTTGGAGATTGATACCTACGCACGTTGGCGAATAAGCGAAAGCAACGTTACTAATTATTTTCTCCGGCTAAAAGATGAACGCAGAGCACTTACCCGCCTTGATGACAT
>CACMZN010000091.1 GCA_902618175.1 uncultured Verrucomicrobiota bacterium | reverse complement strand
GTTCTTTCAATTAAGAACTCATTCTTTTTGCACATGAAATAGAGATGATCAGAACCAGCATCTTCTCTTTGTCGCCCAATCAGTATGATTTTCAATTTTTTTCCACAGGTTTTGGAAAGAGTTGAAAAAAAATCCCCTAATTTATCGTAGGGAAAATCTGCGTAGGGTGTGCCAAAAAAAGCGATCTTCAGGGTTTGTCCTGTAGGTGTTACTTTGGAATTGGCAGAGTAGGGTATATTACCAAACAAATAGAGAAATCTTGCAGGAATACCGAGCTGTTTTAAACGATCAAGTGCAGCGGCATTGGACGAGGTTATACGTACCGGTTTGCACTTGTTTATAAAACCAAGAATAAGGTTTTTTTGAAGCCACCCGATCCCCCTTTCCTTCCAATTTGCACTAGGGTATGCACCTACCCAAATCTCATGAAAGTTCAAATGAACTTTTTGATACTTTAGTTTTCTGGCGAGACACTTCAGGATTTGATTAGGTAAACCGTTTGTGGCGAATGCATAAGGAGCAAATTGAATGCTGTAGAGATCCGCACTTGGCAAGTTGTTCAACTCTCCACAATCCTTTTTAATGAAATGATGTTCAATCTTATGCCCAAGTTTTTCGAGTTCCCGTGATAAGAGTTCCACATAATCAGTAATACCGCATTGTCCGGCATTTTTCTTGCCTGCTATAAAACAAATTATCAATTATTTGAATGTATTTTTTTGAATACTTTTCTGAATTGTTTCGTATGCTTCGGACACCGAGCAGATATGATTAATGGATGCTTTCAACTCCTTTCCTTTAATCGTGCTTTCTGGATATCCCCATTGTAGATGGTGTAGTTTTGCACTATCATACCAATCGCCCAGTAATGTAAGTGAAGGAACTTGAAATGCACCTGCTAAATGCATGCAAAGCGAGCTGTTTGTAATCACAAAGTCACTTTGCGATACCATCGCTGCAGATTCCCTTAAACTTAGGTTTCCACACAAGTTCTTTAGTCGCTCACCTTCATGAACCTTAATTCTCGCCCGATCTTCTTTTGATCCTATTATTGAGATAACTAACGAGGTTTCTTTTAGGAGAAGTTCTGTTAAAAGATTGAAGTTCTCATCACCCCAGCATTTTTCAAGGAATCCTCCTCCGGGTGCTATGATAATTTTTTTCCTCTTTGTATCATTTGCGTTCCATCTTCGCTGTGCTTCATTGACTTCATTCTCAGTTAGAAAAACAGTTGGCCTTGGATCAATTTCTACATCTGTATTCATGAGGTTTAGAAATTCTAAGCCAGCTTCTGCCACCTTCCTTTCTTCTTTGAAGTCTATGTATTTTGTGCACCAGTTATCCCCGCCGGCATAGCCTTTGACTCCGAACCTGTTTGGGATCTTTGCCCTTCGCATTAGCCAGGATCCTTGACGGCTCCCCAAGACATCTATCCCATGAGTGAATTTCTTGGCAGAGATATATCGTGATTCCTTAGAGAAAAGTACATATAGCAGACCTTCGAGAAATGCTTTGGGGGAGTTCGCGGGGTATCTGCAATTTTGCTTATTATGCCACGGTGCATTGCATGAAATGACCTCATCCAAATAAGGGTTATTTCCCATTAGAGGTCTGGCCCAATCACCAACTCCAATCGAGAATTTGGATTCAGGAAATGCTAATTTTAAGCCTTTTATCAAGGGAGTGGCGACCAGCACATCTCCCAAATCATTATTTCTTAATATAAAAAAATTTTTTATTGAGCTAGAAAAAATTAGTTTTTAGGCAGTAGTTAAATCTTTAGTGTATTAATTACACACAGCCAAAACTTCAGTTGAAAAATCAACTGGATAATCGCAAGCTTTGAACTTTGCGACCAAAAGATTTCCGAATGCGAAACTAACAAAATTTGGTTGTTCTGCAAAGCTTGCAAAGTCTTGTTTTTTACAAAGAAAAAGTTGATATCCTCGATTTTCTAAAAATTTGAGTGGCGATCGTATATCAATACCGTACTTTTGGACATTTCTTGGAAATGATTCCATGAATAAAGATTTGACTCTTTTGTGCTTTAGAAAATTCTCCCAACCAAGAATCGCAGGATACTCCTGACCTTCAATATCTATTTTTGCAAAATCAACCTGTGTAATATTATTTTGTTCGCAATAATGATCAAGTAACATGT
>CACMZN010000090.1 GCA_902618175.1 uncultured Verrucomicrobiota bacterium | reverse complement strand
CAATCTCAAACCCAATGGGAATGTGCAAATCTTCGGCAAAGTTGGTCTGTTTGTCGGCTCTTCCGTCCCTATCCGTATCTTCGAAAATGATCAGCTTGTCCTTTGGGAGAGGATCTCCTATGCGGTAGTGAGGGTAACTAGCCATGGTTGCAACCCACAATCTGCCTTTGTTGTCGAAGGACAACTGCACGGGATTGGCCAAGTCGGGAAAGGTTTGCTCATCCGCGAAAAGTTCGATCCTGTATCCCTCCGCCACTTCGATCTTGGTTTTTGCAATGGGTGCAGGAGTGTAGTCGACCAAACCGTTTTTACCATTCTTTTCAGGTGGTAAGTAATTTGTAGGTACTTCGGGAAGTGGGGAGGTTTTCCCATCGGCATTGGCAAGGTCATAAGATCTACCTGACAGAATAGACCAAATTGCTTGGTCTCGATTAACGGTATACTCCTCAGTCTTTTTAAGTTCGAAAGGATAATTCTGAGGACCGTATGGATTGTATCTCCTACCATAGACATGAACACCATTGGGAACCTTGAAGTCGTTAAGCCAAAAAAAGTTCTTTTCCCTGACCATTTCCCTGACTTGATTTCTAAGTTTTTCTTTGGTTTCCGTAACTTCGAAAATTGAATCAACCAAAAACTTTGCGAGCCTGCGGTATCCAAAGTCATTGTAGAGGGCACCATCCACGGTGTGTCTTATTCCTTCCTTGTACCACCTGATGGAAGGCGTGAAGCAATCGACGTATAGGACATCGTTGTCACTTGCGCATTGACTCATCGTCTGGGTGTAGATTTCCAGGTTGCGATTCTGGTCTATTCCATCTGTGACCTCAGGAATTGATTCTACGGCCGTCGGAGAAACCAAAACGAGTTTTGGCGAAGATGGCTTCCCATTCATTCTTGTAGTAAGGTGTTTCAGGTACGCATCCAATTCTTCTTTAAAACGCTCCACTTCCGAGGGACCGTCGAAAGAAGAATTAAACCCAAAAAAACAAACTATCAAATCGGGATTCAGCTCAGAAATCCATTGGTCGGGAGTCCTGAAGTGGCCCTTTGGTTTCGTATCCGCCTTAAGAGCGTCGTGAATTAAATGTTTGGCTCCTGGAAATGCATATTGATCTTCCTGTTCACGGCCGGGATGAGGCCGAAATCCGGGAGTGTTTCCTTCGTCGCAAAGGTTTCGTATAGTCAGATCATGAGTTGGATGTCTTAAATAGATCTCAGTTTCAAAATGACCAAAATGAATCATCCTCGAACCCATTCCAGAGCCGACCATGGTGATGTTGTCACCTTTCTTTAAATCGATCTTAGCGAAAAGTGAAAAACAAACAAGGAATACGAAGGAAAGAATGGTTAGTAATCTCATGTTGGGCATTTTTGGTGATAGGTCGAAAGTATGATTTCAACAATGAGGTTTTTTTGGAACTTCACAAATAAAATGGATTTATGGAACCACCAAAGATTTTAAAGTTTCTTCAGTTGTTGTAATTGGGATTAGGTTTAGGAAAGAGAGCTCCCCCCGATTTCAAACTGTCCGTAAGTTCCCTATCCAACTCCTTAACCAGTTCAGGATTGCTTTTCGCTAAGTTTTGGGATTCTTCCAGATCATTTTCGAGGTCATACAATTCATGAATCCCTTCCCAGAATTTAATCAATTTCCATTTTCCCTTGCGTATGATGGAATAGGGTCCGGGTGCGTGGCGATAATGAGGAAAATGCCAAAGAAGGGTGTCCCGTTTAGGAACATGTTTTCCACCACTGATCATATGATCGTGTAGCGATAGACCATCAATCAGCCGATCTTTGGGAAGGGCCGTCCCCGTGGCCTGGAGAATGGTTGGAAACAAATCAATTGAAGAGACCGTAAAGTCGGAGGTCACTCGCTTTGGAATTTTTCCCGGCCAACGAGCTAGAAAGGGCACACGAATTCCTCCCTCGTAACAATATCCCTTTCCACTCCGCAGGGGTGCATTGTCGGTTGGATTGCTCTTGTTGTCCAATCCACCGTTGTCGCTGGTGAAAAGGATCAGCGTATTGCGGTCAATTCGATGTTTTCCAAGCTCTGCAAGCAGATCTCTCATACAGTCGTCCACTGATTCAACCATCGCTGCATAGTTTTTGTTCTTTTGTGTTTTTCCTTCCTTCCCCCGGTATTTATCTGCAATTTCCCTGATGGCTTGTATAGGAGTGTGTACCGCATAGTGGGAAACCTGAAGAAAAAATGGTTGATCTTTCCACTTTCGGATAAGAGCAACCGC
>CACMZN010000089.1 GCA_902618175.1 uncultured Verrucomicrobiota bacterium | reverse complement strand
AGTGGGTCGAAGGGACCATTTGTTCCAAAAGCTTTCCTTCACCTGCGGAAGGGATTCGATTTTTTTCAAATCTTCCTGCCATGGGTTGATTCCATGTTCACCAATAATCGCTTCCGCTTGGTGCCAATAGGAAAGAAAAGCGATTAAACATACAATCCCCAAGACTCTTCCAAACAACCAAGTCGAGATTGAAAAGCTTG
Source organism: uncultured Verrucomicrobiota bacterium (assembly GCA_902618175.1). Classification (GTDB taxonomy): domain Bacteria; phylum Verrucomicrobiota; class Verrucomicrobiia; order Opitutales; family Seribacteraceae; genus Seribacter. The sequence goes on along the minus strand of CACMZN010000089.1, from coordinate 2,081 downwards.
GGGGTTCGGTCTTAAGGAAGAAGGCCCGAAACCTGGACGTGAATTCCCTCGGTGAAATATGTGACGGAGATTCTGCCGTACTTTTTTTTCCAAGCATTTCCGACGATCTTCAAAACGTCGGAACATGGCAAGAATTCACTGTTTTGTTTTTTTGTGTAGACTCTCTACACTTCTCATCAGTTCTGCATAGTGATCCGGATCCATGGCAAAAGATTCAATTGCCAAAGGTACGGGTTTTGATTTTGCAACAAGGGGAGGGAGATGAAAAGACTTTCTGCCGGAATCCTTAGAGTAAGTGATTTCGAAGCCAAATTGTGGATTTCGGGGTGGAAAAGCTTGTATTGTGTGTTTCAAAATTAAAATAGGCTTACATTACTTGTAACATAAATTTAATCACACGCAAAAAAAACCCTCTTCTTAAAAATGAAGAGGGTTTGTGAAAAGTCTGTTTCAGATGCAGCTTATTCGGAAGTGGCGCCTTCGTCACCATGATCGTGGTCTTGGCAGCACTCACCAGTGTCTGAGCAACATTCGGCTTCAGCTTCACCACCACATGAGGCAAACAATCCAATGGATAATAACCCGAGGAACAAGAGGAGAGATTTCATTATATAATCTGTTTAAGTGTTTATCTTGAATTTGAGGTCCGAGCTTCGGATGAGAGTTTAGGTTTTCAGATTGAGATTTTAAGTCAAGAGGAAATTGGATGCCATTTTTACATCGCACTTCAATACTTATGATTTTCGGAAGGGTGGAAGAGCCACTATTTCCTCACCATTAGTGAGAAAAATCAGATCATCATGATGCGGTTTTGTTTCGGTGAGGCCAGTAAAGCTTCCAAAGGCAGGCAGGATAAGTTTTTTTTCTCCCATATGAAAACATGCAGATTTTAAGCTTGTTCGATTTTTTTCGCGAATGGAAAAACCGGGATGAAGGTGTCCGGCTAAATAAGGTCTACCTGGTTCTTCGATGGGATGATGTCTGCAATCCCATGTTTTCATTGACCAAGGTTCGTCATGGCACTGAATGCCGAGTTCGGGCCAAGGATCACCCGATTTGAGATCGTGGTTCCCTCGAATCAAGTGAAGGTCCAATTCAGGGAATGTATTTCGCCAATTCGAAAGCATCAGTCGTACGGATTCAGTCCTTCCCAAGCGGGCATGAAGGAAGTCTCCCAGAAAAATTATGCGCTCCGCATTGGTTTTACGAACAAGCAAGCCCAATCGTTGACAATCCCCAAGGGAAACCATCTCTGAAATGGGTATTCCTGCTCTTCGAAAAGTAGCAGCTTTGCCAAAGTGTGGATCGCTAAGAAACAAGGTACTTTCTTTTTGCCAAAAAATTGCCTTTTGAGGAAGAAGAGCAAAGCTTTCGCTTTGCCAAGTAACAATGACAGGCTTCATCCTAAGGAAGAGCACTTGTGACTTCCAATTCCTCAGCCATTTTGCGCACGCGGTCACTCCAGGATTCGCTGCTCACTTGCGTACGTAACGATTCTGCCCAAAGAGGAAAACCGAACGGCGAAAATTTCTGGGTGGTATGGCAAACGAAGCGCTGGCTTTGAATTTCCTCCAGTTTTCTCACCATTCGGTTCACTTCAAGTTGCCTGTCAAGAACTTCTCTCCTCGATTGGGTCAGAAGCAAGTTGGATGGATCATACTTTGAAAAGACGTCAAAAAAAAGACCGCCGGATGCTTGGACCTGCCTAATCGATTTCTGGGCTCCCGGATAGCCTTGGAAGATAAGACCGGCGACTCGGGCTACTTCTCTAAATTGCCTCTTCGCCATTTCGCTCGAGTTCATGCAATCAAGAAGTTCTTCGACCAAATTGACGGGGGATAGCATTTTCCTCCATTCCTTTTCTGCAAGATTCAACTTTGAATTCGTACACAGGTGAAAACCATAGTCGTTGAAGGAAACTGAAATCGACATGGGTTCGAGTTGTGAAAGCCGATGACTGACCAAAGCTGCCAATCCTTCATGGGCAAGCCTGCCGGAAAAGGGAAATAAAAACCAATTGGTCCCCTCCTTGCTAAGGGTTTTTTCAATCAGAAAATCATCTAAACCGGGTAATATGGAAG
>CACMZN010000088.1 GCA_902618175.1 uncultured Verrucomicrobiota bacterium | reverse complement strand
GCTTGTTTTGGATTGCAGTGGGTCAATGAATTTCGGCAAACCTGAAAATAAAATGGAATTTGCCAAAAAAATCCTCATGACTCTGACTTACTTGTTTCTTCATCAAGGCGATGCGGTTGGACTGAAGATGATCAAAGAGACTAGAGTGGATGAATTACCCGCCCGGAAAAATCCCCGTCATCTTACTGAGATCTTGAATCTGATCGAAAAAGTGAAGGCGGTGGGGAAGAATAATTTGATAAAATCTCTGCATGAAATTGCGGAATCAACCAGAAGAAGAGCAATGGTGGTAATCATTTCAGATTTTCTTGAGGAATCGGAATCGATTTTACAGATACTACACCATCTCAGAGAAAGAAAGCATGAAGTGGTGCTTTTTCATTTGTTCGATCACACCGAACTGGAATTTAATTTTAACAAGCCCATACGATTCATTGATTTGGAAGGGGGATCTTCCATTCTCACCGACCCTTCGCAAATAAAACAAGAATATCTTAATAATCTCAACCAACACATCCAAGAAATTCGAGTTGGCTCTGCAAAAACTCAATGTTCTCATCAAGTAATCAGCACCAGCGATAAGATGGAAGAAGCACTGATGCGGTTTTCCATGAAACAAAGGGAATCATAGAAAGTGAACTTTCTTCAACCCTTTGTCCTTCTTGGTCTGGCATTGGTCATCGTGCCGATATTGATCCATTTGCTGAATTTGTATCGCCATAAATCTCTACCTTGGGCGTCAATGATGTTTCTTGGAAAAGCAAAGAAAAAATCCCGTAGACTTTCTAAAATACGCAGATGGCTCACCCTTTTTCTCAGAATGCTCGCAGTCGGCGCATTGGTTTTCATGGTTGCGCGTCCAATGACCGGGGGAGATTCCTTTTTTTCCTTGTCTCAAGGTAAACCAGAAACCTTGCTGATGGTCTTGGATCGTTCGGCAAGTATGGAGGCTGGAAGTGCTGGAGATAAAGGAAGCAAACGTGAAATAGGAATCAAAACCTTTTGCGAATGGATTGAAATCTGGCCTGAAAGTCGGTTTGTTTTTTTTGAATCAGTTTTCATGCATCCCATGATCATCGATGATCCAAGCATGCTTCAAAACCCTTCGATGGAAACTTTTTTCGGTCCCACGGATACAGCTTCAAACATGCCTGCCTGTTTATACGAAGCACTGAACTGGCTTGATCGGGGGAAGTTTGGAAAAACTGAAATTTTATTGGTTTCGGATTTTCAGGAAAGCAGTTGGAAATTCTCGCAAAATTCCAATCTCATCAACAACATCAATAAACTTTTGGAAGACGTAGAACGCCCATGGACCATCCGGGTTCTTTCCCTTCCTTCAGTTCCTGAAAAAAATAAATCTCTAAGTTTACTTCGTCTACAGGGGTCTTCAGGAATCATCCAGCCAACCTTTTCGATCATGAACGAAGGAAATGAAGAAGAAAAACTTGCTGTAGAAATCAAAGGGGCGGGTGTTTCCGGATTAATCAAAACGGAGTCTGATGCTAAGATAACAAAGTGGAGTCCCGTGATTCCCTTGGACGATGAAAATTCAACAGGGTGGGTTTCTTTTCATTTGCCGGAGGATTCCTGTCCTTTTGACAACAGCTTCTATGCCTTGTATGGCAAACCGTCAGTTCCGGGCATTGGAATTCTCTCCTCTCATTCAAGGATACGAAATATTCTTAAGGCTGCCGCAGAAAGTTCAATTGACGCCGAGGCAAAGACTTTGTCCAACCTCGCATTAACCACTGATAGTCTTTCTCGATTCAAAGTCTTGTTTGCGGAAGACAACTTCGAAGACGAAAGCAGCAAACGGATTCTACAATTCGTCGAGGAGGGAGGCTTCTTGGCTCTGTTTCCATCCTTTGCTCATTCAAACGACTCTTCTCAAAGCAGACTTGAAGGATGGAATTTGACCGAAGAATCGAAGTCTTTTGAGATCACGCAATGGGATAAGGTGCAGGGAATCCTTGCGAATTTCTCACAAAGTCACTCACTCCCGCTTGATTTCCTTAATGTCCGTAAGAGAGCGTTGCCCGCTTCAGGTGAGTGTTTAGCCTATTACTCGGATGGAAAGCCCTTCTTGACTCGAAAAGTGGTCGGCAAGGGTTTTGTTTACTTGTTTTCCACTTTGCCTCATCAAGACTGGTCGAGTCTGGAAGAAGGATATGTCTTGGTTCCAGTGGTACAGAGAATCATTCAAAAAGCTTCCTCCGAAATCGGCGGCAATTCCTTTTTCTGCGGAGATGTGAAGCTGGAGGAACAAGGTTGGAAAAACATTGATTCAAAGGAAAGGAAAACC
>CACMZN010000087.1 GCA_902618175.1 uncultured Verrucomicrobiota bacterium | reverse complement strand
GCTACCACGGCCGGGACGTAGCTGTTTATCGGGCTATGTTGAATCGTTCAACCTGCATATTGGGCAGCGCGACCCCAAGCCTGGAAACAATGAGAAACGTTGAATTAGGTAAATATGAGCAGAGCAATCTAACCAAGAGAGTCGACGGCAAGGAACTACCTCTGATCCATTTGGTAGACATGCGCAGAGAATCTCAGAGGAAGCGTACCCCATCGGTGATTTCACAACCTCTCTTAGCCGCCTTGAGGCAAAGATATGCCCAGCGTGAGCAAAGTATCCTTTTCTTAAATCGGAGGGGATATAACACAACCATGTTATGCCCGGATTGCGGATACGTCGAACAATGCAAGCAATGCAGCGTAGCTCTGACCTATCATCGGACAGACGGTTTTTTGAAATGCCATATTTGCGGATTTCGCAAGATTGCCCCCTTGGTTTGTCCAAAGTGTCAGTCAATCAATCTTCGTAAAACGGGGCACGGTACCCAAAGACTTGAGGATTTGGTCGAAAGCTTGCTCCCTCGGGGGAATAAGGTCGTCCGAGTCGATACCGATATGGCGTCGAAAAAAAATTCATTACGTTCGACCTTAAGAGATTTCAGAAAAGGAAAGATCGACGTATTGGTTGGAACACAAATGATTGCCAAAGGATTGGATTTCCCAAACGTAACCCTGGTTGGTGTAATTGATGCTGACTTACCCTTGAGAATGGAGGACTTTCGAGCATCGGAAAGAGCCTTTCAATTAATTGTACAAGTTTCAGGAAGGGCAGGACGTGGTGATAGGGCGGGGGAGGTATTCGTCCAATCCTATGCTCCTCACTCTCCATCAATCCAATTTGCACGTAAATCCGACTTGCATGGATTCGTGGAAGACGAATTGTCAATGAGGAAAGAGTTTTCTTATCCGCCCTTCAGGCATTTGATTCGTCATTTGTTCAAAGGACGAAATGGGGACAAAGCCGAGTTCTATGCCCAACAGTGGAAGCTTGCCTTGGAAAAGGACCCGATTCCAGGATTGTCGGTTCGAGGTCCGGCACCAGCGCCGCTTGAGAAAGTTAAAGGATATTACAGGCATCACTTACTTTATTTTACCAACCATGTCGGAAGAACCGTAAGGGAGATCAAAAAGAGAAGAGACCTTTTTCCCATCGACCGAGAAGTGCAGGACGTCTTGGACGTTGATGCCCATCAAATCAGTTAATTCCAATCAAACCAGTTACGTCTTTTAGTCAAGGCTTGGGAATTGCAATTCTTCCCTTGACTCCATTTGGATGAAGTCTCTTCAACATTATGCCGGCACCTGCAGAAACAACGACGTCGTTCAAAGGAACATTGCCCGAACCCACGCTTTTCCAACCCCCAGCGTGAATTACGACCGAAGGCGGTTCTTGATAGCCAACTCCACCATTGGTGATGAATATGGAAGAAACGGATCCGTTGTTAATTTTGGCAACTCCGCTGGCTCCGCTTCCGCCTCCACCAACGAAAGTCACCAAGGCATCCGAATCATAACCTGCTCCTCTCGAACCTGTCGACCAAACTGCCAGGCCATCGTCATTGGTTGGATAATCGCAGTCTCCGGATTTTCCCGAAAGTTCGAAAGTGTCATTGGTCACATTGGATATGATGAACTCGTCATTGAGCGAAGAATCAAAGACATATCCTGCGCCATCTTCGACGACATTGTCATTCTCATCCACCTGATTTTTTTCATCGTTCGTCTGGTATCCTCTCACTCCGCTGAGAGTGACCTTAAAACCATTTCTCAAACCATGATCAGCCGAGGTAATCATTACGTTTGTCCCATTACTTGGATTGGTCAAGTGTTCCACAATGCCATTTGAAAAAGAGAGGTCTTGCGAAGAGATTGATCCGGCGATTCCACTACCTGCCCGCGAAGAGGCTGATGCCTTTTCGACAATACCTGCATTGGTTCCATCATGCCAATAGGTCGTCCATACTCCCTCGCTGAGAATCATTACATTGTCCGCGACTTCCTGTTGCGGATGAGCAAGCCACTTGACTTTATTTGAATCGTTCACATCGGTTGTAATCATGCTCGGAGTAATGAGTTCCGACAGTAGAACATCCACACCATAAGGGTTATTCGCCAGATACCTCTCCCCAACCATGGGGATTTCGATGAAAGTTCCGTTTTCTCGTACGGAACCGCTGAATTCTGCAGAGACCTCGCCTGCGTTTCTCCTTGCAATGATAATTGCTTCATCTGGAGCGATTAAGGATTCCGAAGCATCAACGGTTGGATCATCCTTTGCTTTCCAAGAATCGCCATCGTGAAAATAAGCTACGAAATCGTTCTCTGCCAACGCA
>CACMZN010000086.1 GCA_902618175.1 uncultured Verrucomicrobiota bacterium | reverse complement strand
ATGGTTGGGAACGAAAAGGTCTCGCCCATACTCTTGAGCTTGTTTCACGAATCAATCAATTATCTTCATGTCATTTATGGGTAGTCGGACGAGGGACACAAAACCATTACGTTAAGAAGTGCAATGAGTTAGGAATTATGAAAAACGTATCTTTTCTGGGTTCTCAAAAAAATGTCACCAGATGGTACCAGATGGCAGATCTATCGATTTTACCTACCATTTATGATCCCTTCTCCAATAGTTGCTTAGAGTCACTTGCATGTGGTTGCCCTGTAATGACAACAAGTTCAAATGGAGTTAGTGAGTTTATTGATTCGAATAACGGATTCATTGTAAATTCTCCAAAAGAAGTTTGTGCTAAATCTTCAATTACATGGGTGTTAAAAGTAAGAGATTTGGATAGAAATGAGATTTCTAAATCGGTATCCGAACTTAATTCAGAAAATGAAATCAAAGCATATTTGGAATTATTAAAACGAAATGACTGAAGGCCAAAAGTTACCGGTTACGATATGTATGCTTGTAAAGAACGAGGCAGATCGTTTAGTGAATTCGTTACCTCCTCTATCAATTTTCCAAGAGATCATCGTTTATGATTCTGGAAGCACAGATGAAAGCATTGGCTTGTGCAAAAAGTATAACGCACATGTTATTCAAGGTGAATGGCTTGGGTTTTCAGAGACTCGTAAAAGTTTATTTCGCCAAGCTTCTCAGCCTTGGATTTTTTGGCTGGATGCAGATGAAGTTTTGACGCCAGAACTAGATAAGGAACTTAAGGGAATTGATTTCGAAAGTTCAACTTGTGAAGGGTTTGAAGTAAACCGTAAGGTTTTCTTTGAAAACCAATGGATCAATCATGGAGAGTGGTTCCCAGACTGGAATCTCCGGATTTTCCGTTCTAATTGCTGGGAGATGGAACACCGAGATGTGCATGAAGGTATTGTCATAAAAGGAACCTCAGTACGACTTAATGGTTTATTGGAGCATCATAGTTATCGCAATTGGAACGACCGAAATTTAAAAATGGAAAAGTATTCCGAACTCTGGGCTCGGATGAAATTAAAAGCAGGAGTCAAAACCTTTATGGGCGAGGGGACTTTGCGTGCAATTTGGAGGTTCTTTCGAAATTACATCATCAAGTTGGGTTTTCTAGACGGAATCCTTGGGCTCAAAGTATCTATATCCATCGCAAAGGAAATAAATTTGAAGTATTTCAAACTCTATCAATTAAACTCTCAATAATGTCTCCCGATAAGAAATTGAAAATCATTCACACCGAGGCTTCACCTCATTGGGGAGGGCAGGAGATTAGGATTTTTGAGGAGATGAAATGGTTCCGCGAGCAAGGTCATGAAATGATCCTCGTTGCACCGGATGATGGTACTCTATACAAAAGATGCAAACAAGAAGGCTTTCAAGTAATTCCAGTTTATTTCACGAAGCCAAGAACACTTCTGAATGTTCTAATAATGCTTTGGGTTCTCTGGCGTTTGAAACCAGATGTAGTCGGCACTCACAGCAGTACCGATAGTTGGGCAGGATTGACTGCATCATATCTTTTACGAGTAAGAAAAAGGGTTCGCTTCAGACATGTGAGTACAAAAGTAAGAAAGAATTTCTTGAATGGCTTCCAATATAAATACTTGGCTAATTTAATTATTACCACTGGGGATTGTATAAGCACTCCTATTTCCGATATTTTTTGTTTGCAGCCAAATACCATACATACAATCCCAACTGGAATCTCCCTAAATGAAAAAATCCCAAATAAAGAAAGTTGTAGGAAAATGCTTTTGGATGAATTAAACCTCTCAAATGAAAGCAGATTTATTGGACAGGTTTCAGTATTGAGAAGTTGGAAGGGTCTTGAAGAATTGATCGATGCGTATGAAATAGTGTCCAAACGCATTGATTCTCTACATTTAGTAATTGTTGGAGAAGGACCACCGATGAGAAAAGTCCTTGAAGATAAAATAACTAAAGAAGATCTTGGTTCAATAGTTCATTTGGTTGGCCACAAGGAAAATCCTTTGCCTTACATGAGAGCATTTGATGCAGTTATCCTCTCAAGCTTGAAAAATGAGGGTATTCCGCAGGCTCTCCTTCGAGCAATGTCTTTAGGGAGTTGCGTAATCGGTACAAGAGTAGGAGGCATACCCGAAATCATCACGCATGAAGTGACTGGCTTACTTGCCGAACCTGGCGATGAGAAGTCCCTTGCTAAACAAATCCAAAAAGCATTAGAAAATTATGAACTTGCCAACAGACTAGGGGAAAATGCTGAACTATATGTCAGATCGAACTTTAATTGGGATATGCTAGGAACAAGACTTCTAAGTTTGATATCTGACTAAAAAATACTGCATCAACTTTTGATTCCCTCCATATAGAGTGAATCGGGTTTCCTGGGAAATTTGCCATATAAGGAAATGTCTAAATTTTCCT
>CACMZN010000085.1 GCA_902618175.1 uncultured Verrucomicrobiota bacterium | reverse complement strand
GCTACGTAGAAAAGCCTTCTTTCTTCTTCGATGTCGCTTTCCCCATCAATGGCTCTCTTGTTTGGAAACAAGCCGTCCGCCAGGCCAATGATGAAAACATGGGGAAACTCCAGGCCTTTGGATTGGTGAATGGTTGAAAGCCTCAGGCAACTCTCACCCTTCTGAACCACACGATCGCCTGATTCCGAACTAAGCAGGACTAATTGGGACAGCATTTCGGCAAGGTTTTCATATTTGCTTGCAAAGTCGACCAGACTTTCCAAATCCTCTTCTCTCCTGGGCCAATTCTCAAAGGTTGATCTCAAATAATCCTGATACCATCCGGAGATGGCGCCTTCCACAACTTTTGCAGGAGTGGCGGAGGAGGCAAGTAAGTCAATGTTTTGCAAGGTTTCAACCATTGAAAGCCAATCTTCCCTTGCCTCATTAGGGACTTTTGCAATCACTTCAGACTCCTTGAATGCATCGATTAGGGAAATAGCGTGAGAGGAAGCGGTCTTTTCTCCTAGAGCAAGCAACTTGGCGGCAGTCTTTTCTCCGATCCTCGGCAACAGGCACACAAACCTGAGGAAAGCCGTGAGATCTTTGGGATTGGCGATGAAACGGAGTTGAGACACGAGATCCTTGACGTGAGCCTGTTCAAAGAATCTCATTCCACTCGTGATGACAAAAGGAATTCCCCGCCGCGAAAGTTCTACCTGCAGTTCCATCGCATGGTAGTGAGCTCTGTAAAGAATTGCCATTTCCTCATACTCCGTTCCAGAGTCATAAAGACTCTGGACCTTGGATAGTACGAAGTCGGCTTGTTGATAAGTGTCCATGGTTGGGACCAGAACGGGCAGATCCCGGTGTGGACAGGCTGGTTTGAGTTGCTTGGAGAAGCTGTTCTTGATGGATCGACTCAGCAGAATTTCGTTGGCTAATTTGAGAATTTCAGGCGAACTGCGGTAGTTGGTCTCAATTTTAAATATCTTAGTTTGAGGATGCCTCTCGGGAAAGCTTATGATCTGATCCAAATCAGCGCCCCTCCAAGTGTAAATGCATTGGGCGTCGTCTCCAACCGCCATGATTTGATGATTGACGGCAATTTTATCCACTATTTGAGCCTGCAGTGAATTAACGTCTTGGTATTCATCCACCAGGACATGGGAGAATCTCCTCTGGTAATATTCTGCCGCTTCTTGGTTCGAATTGAGTATTTTCAGCCAGTAGACCAGCAGGTCGTCGTAGTCCGCCAAACCCCGTTCCATCTTCACATCCTGATAATGTCGGGCAAAGGAATCGATTTTGGACAAGAGGTCTTCATTCCCGGGATATCGTCCCTTGGCAATCTGTTCTACGTCGGCCATGATGTTTCTTGAAAAACTAATCAATCCCTTGATCGGCTTCGCCTTTGGGTTTTCCTTGGATTTGAAAAAGCCCGGATCCAAGTCTCGAATAATTTCATTCAGGAGGGCATCGGAATCACCATCGTCCAAAATAGTGTAGTTTCTGGGCAAACCAATGGTGTCTCCGAACAAGCGGAGGACTTGGCCGCCAACATGGTGAAAAGTGCCTCCAAGAAAACGGTGAGCGCCAATTCCAGTGAGTTGTTCCACGCGCTCGAGCATTTGTTTGGATGCTTTGTTTGTAAAAGTAAGCAACAAGATGGATGCCGGATCGACTCCTTCAGAGAGCAAATATGCGACTCGATAGGTAAGCGTACGGGTCTTGCCTGAGCCCGCCCCGGCCAATACAAGCGCCGGACCATGAGAAGCGGTGACGGCGTTGAATTGATCTTGGTTCAGTTCATCCCTGAAATTAATTGCAGGTCTGGAATTGGTTGCCCGGGATGGCGTTCCAAAAATATCCTCTTCATCATCTTCATGGTCGTACACAAGATAAAGTTTTCAGAGAAAAGAGGGTCAACGGGCAAGCGTATTCAGTTGCCCTAGTAAATATGTGAGGCGAGATGATCTCGATGAATCACTTCAGGCCGCTTTTTGCCTGGATGCAAAGCCAAGATCTCAGAATTTGTTTTTCCTCGAATTTCATGGAGTTCACTGGAGCTGAATCTTGAAATTCCCCGTGCAATGGTCTTTCCGGTTAGATTTGCGACGTCGACCACCTCAGCCTTTTCAAATTCACCCTTAACCTCGGTGAGTCCGACGGCGAGCAAGCTTCCGCCATTTTCCAATATTGCTTCGCTGGCTCCTTCATCCACTATCAACACTCCTTGGGACTTGGGAAAAAAAGCCAGCCATTTCTTTCTCTCCTTCAACTCCAGTCCAGATGGAGCAAAGAAAGTACCGGTTGCCCTTCCGTTTACAATTTCTGTTAAATTTGCCTCTTGTTCACCGCTTCCAATGAAAACGCCGCAACCCGACTTGGTGGCTATTTTAGCAGCTTCGATTTTTGTTGTCATTCCACCCATCGCAGTCGGACTCTTGGTGCCGTGCGCCATTTGTTCAATCGCCGGGGTGATCTCAGCCACGAAAGGAATGAGTTCACCAGCCTCCGGATGGGTCATCAAGCCCTTGGCCGTGGAAAGTATGGTCAGGAACTGAGCTCTGCCCAAAGAAGCGAGTAGGGCCGACAAGACGTCATTGTCTCCAAATTTAATTTCCTCATCGCTGACCGAATCATTTT
>CACMZN010000084.1 GCA_902618175.1 uncultured Verrucomicrobiota bacterium | reverse complement strand
CCTTGGAATCGGAAGTGGCTTCCACATCCATGATGGACTTGGCGAACTCAGTGAAGATGGAGTTCCAAACCTGCCCACCTGCATTGTCACGGATTTCCAGACCGATGTTGTTGTCCTCGTGAAGGGAGGTGCCGTCCTTACCGATGCCAATCGCAGTCACGTTGGAGATAACCGGAGCGGAATAATCGGGTAGGGTGGAGGTGTCAGCCGCACGGTCGTCCGATTCGGTGGATCCGTCCCACTCAAAGGCACGATTGGAGTTTTCATCTTGTATGGAAAGAAGGAACTGAAGGTGTCCGTTGTATCCTTCATCGAAGTCGAAGGAGTCATCCCCAACGTAGGCAACGGTGAGGTACTTGGCATTCGCGGAACCACCAAAGAACTCGATGCCGTCGTCTTTGTTGGCGAAGATTTCAATGTGGTCGATGGTGGTGCCATTACCAACTCCGCCAAGGGTAAGTCCATTGATTTCGTTACCAGATCCAATTTCCGCACCACCATGACGGATGGAAACATACTGAAGCACACCCGAATCGTCCGATGCATCCGTTCCACCGTAAAGTGCGTAGGAGGCGGGGATGGACTTCCCTGAAATACCTGAGGTGGTGGGCACCCCTTCGATGGTGTTGGTGAGTGGCGAGTTATCAGCATTGCTGCTACCATTCGAGTTGATCGGTGCATTACCGAGAATGATCAATCCGCCCCAAAGTCCCTTGTCGTCTTTTCCAGCTGGAGCAGCAGAAATTTCCAAGACTTCGATTCCAGGCTCATACTCGGCAGAAATCACTAAAAGGTTTTTACCATTTCCACTTTTGGAAGCAGGAATAAATGTTAAATCCTCAGGACTTACAATGCTTGAGTCAATCGCGATCATGTCTACGAACTTAGATTCAGATGGGATTGATATGTCGAAAACTGCGATGGTGCTAGAACGTTCCATGGCAACAAAGGCGATCGCTTTATCTCCGAATTGTGCAACTTTTACACCCTCTGGCTCTGAACCCTTATCATCAGATCTATTATCAGGGTATGCTCCAATATTGTTAGCTTCGATGTCTAGGATGTCACCTGAATCATAAACCAAATTACCTGAAGCATCGTAGATTGTGAAACTCCTGCCACCAAATCCAAAACGCTCGTCATCGGAGATAGTTCCGTCGCCATCGGCATCCCAAGTTGTCATTTTGAGGCGATCGCCACGGCCAATTGTAAGACCAAAATCATCTGCTCTAGACTCATCTGTGTAAGAAATCACATCATCACCATTTACATCGCTATATTCATACTCACGACCATCACCTTCATTTGCTGCAAGGACATAGATATTACCATCAGCAGCTATAAATGAATCCAGTCCATCGGGCATATTCAAACCCCTGAAAGAAGCGGAGCCAAAATCTACACCGTCATCTCTATCGGTTGTGTCAATGGAAAGGCTTCCCGTTCCCCAGTCTTTGATTCCAGCACCGATAACAGAAGAGATAGAAGGTGTAGAACCGGTGAGGTCAACGATGGCAAAAGCGTTGTTTTCCTGAAGAGAAACAAATGCTTTTGTCTCGTCTGGAGAAATTGTAACATATTCAGGTTCCAAATCCTGGGATGGGTTTGATGCATTGGGACCGGAAAGCCGCACACCGTTGGCGGTTAATGCTGCTGCATCGAAAGATTCGAACCCTAGTTGTGTAACAACGCTGGATGCAGGACTTGAAGAATTGAAATTGATCACAGTGATAGAACCCTCTGGATCTACAGTGTAATCATCACTAGGTTCACCTTCATTTGCTGCGATAATGAAGTTACCGTTTTCAGAAAATGCAACGCTGTCCGGAAGGGCACCAGCAGGAAATGTTGTGACAAGTGCGGGAGTTGTGCTAGCAGTATATAAAGCAACGGTACCATTTTCGGTAGAATCGCTAGAGTTGGATAGTGCGATTGCGACGTAGCCGGAATTTACAGCCACACTTTGTGCAGTTGCGTTTAGTTCAATGGAAGCACCTTGTACGGGGTTTGATGGATCGCTTAAATCGACACTGTACAAAGTTTGGCCACCTCCAACAACATAGAGAGTTTTAGTATTTTCGTCGTAGTCACTTATCTCGGCGCCATCCATTGTCAGGGTAGCCAGTGAGCGAGCTGAGTAATCATTGATAGTGGTGAATATAATTGGGTGCTCGGCTGTACCTGCTGCATTGATCTTTGCTCCCTGAGTGACAATCAGTGCAGGAGCACTATCACCTGTTCCTTGGATAGCTTGTACGACCACGCCTGGTTCAATGGTAAGCGTTGCACCAGGTTCTACGAAAATATAATCTTTGAGAACATAGGGGCTGTTCGCTAGAGTCCAAATTGTGTCGGTAGAAATATTTTCACTCACTTCTACACCTCCTGTGATAATTGATGGTGAACCAAGTAATCCAGCATCACTTACTTTAGTCCAGCTAGCGGCCCAATTGTTACCACCTGCGAAAGCACCACGGTAGAGAGTTTGAGTAAGGAACGAGTTGTCAGCGAGTGTTTGTGCACCGCTAAGTGCAGGGCTTCCCGTAGCAGGGAATGGTGCGAGCACATTGTCGGATCCGTCCACATCAGAAAGAAGCGGATCTGCATCAAATGAATTATAGTTTGCACTATCC
>CACMZN010000083.1 GCA_902618175.1 uncultured Verrucomicrobiota bacterium | reverse complement strand
CGACCTGCAGGCGGGACGACAGGCATTGACCGAGGCATTGGCTCAAGCACACGAGCAAGCCAGGGAAAAGAGAATGAGCAAATACGGTGGCTGGATCGACGGTCCCAAGCTCGAGGCAACCGGACGATTCCGAACCGAAAAAGTCGACAGGCAATGGTGGCTGGTCGATCCGGAGGGTCATCTCTTTTTTTCCGTGGGAGCCTGCCTGACCGGTTGGCGGGCGGAAACCTCCGCGGAAAGCAAACGTTCTGACAATGATTTCTTCGCTTATCTTCCCCCAGCAAGGAATTACCTGAGCTGGACTGCGATGCGCAAACTTGGGAGCCGGAAGTTCGTGAATTTCCCAAGTATGAATTACCAGAGATATTTCGGCAAAGAATGGGCTAAAATTGTGAGCCAGGGCATCCATGACCGCATGCGGGCCTGGGGGCTGAACACCCTGGGTTGCTGGTCCGATGACAATTTGCAGAAAGAGAGAAAAACTCCCTATTGCCTGATTTCTTCCATCTGGTGGCAAGCCAATGGACACCGCAAATTCCCCTCCCCCTTCCGAGAGGATTTTCAATCGGACCTTGAAAGGAACCTGAGAAAATTTTCCTGGGCCAAAAACGATCCCTATTGCCTAGGTATCTTTATGGGGAACGAATTGGAATGGCCCGACCGCATCGGACCAACCTTCCAAGGCCTTCCTCCTGAACACCCCACCAAGAAATGGGCCCTTAGGGAATTGAAGAAGCTCGGCAAGCCCACATCTCCAGCCAAGGTTGCTGACTTGGAAACCCTGTATCTTCCTTTCGTTCAAAGCTTCTTCTCCAAATGCAAACAGGCAGTCGAAAAGGAACTTCCCGGGACCCTTTACCTGGGATGCCGGACCCACCGGGGCCCAAATGTTCTGGGACGCGGAGCCCTGGGTTCGGTCGACGTGTTTTCGGTGAATGTCTATGATTCGAGAGTCCGTTCCTGGCAAGTACCCAAGGATGCCGACATTCCCATACTTTCGAGTGAGTTTCATTTTGGCGCCGTGGACCGCGGGGTACCCAGCCCCGGACTCTCCGGTTCCTGGGACCAACGGCAACGTGCCCTATCCTTTGCTCACTATCTATCCTCCGCCCTGGCTGACCCCAGGTTCGTGGGCGTGCATTGGTTTCAATGGATCGACCAGTCCGCCGCCGGCAGACAGGACCGCGAAAACCATCAATGCGGATTCATTGACGTCGCCGGAAGGGCTTACCCTGAATTCAAAGAGGTAGTCAAGAAGTCGACCTCCCGAATGTACGCCGCCCGCAAGAAACCAAGCGCATCCACCGAAAGGATTTTGGCCGACTTACTGGGAAAGTGACTCAAAGATGAAGCATTCCATAAAAACCATTCTCTCCGGACTCGCTTTCTTGGGTCTTCTGAGGGCGGAAGACCGGCCGAATATTCTTTTTCTCTTCAGTGATGATCATGCGTTGCGCACCATCGGGGCCTACTCCGGTTCGATCAACCAAACCCCAAACCTCGACCGGATCGCCAAGGAAGGAGCCCTCTTCACTCATTCCTTCAACGTCAATTCCATCTGCTGTCCCAGTCGGGCCGCCATCCTCACCGGCAAGCACAGCCTGGCCAATGGTGTCATCGGAAACTCGTCCAAGTGGAACGGCAGCCAGTGGGTGTATCCCCGGGAACTTGGAAAAGCCGGCTACCAAACCGGCTTGATCGGCAAGTGGCACCTCAAGGGTAACCCAACGGACGAATTCCAATCATGGGAAATTCTTTCCGGTAAGGGCGGACAGGGTTCCTACTTCAACCCCACATTTCTTGCCCCCAAAGGAGAAACGAAAGTGAACGGGCATTCCACCCAAATCATCACCGACAAAGCTCTTGATTGGCTGAAAAAGAGAAACCGCAAAAAACCTTTCCTGCTTTGCGCCCAGTACAAAGTTCCCCACATTCATCGCCTTCCACCTACTGCTCATATGGGTGGGTATGACGAGTACGAATTCCCGGTCCCCGAGACTTTCTTTGACGATTTCTCGACCCGTTCACCTTTCGTTTCCAAAACCTGGATGGCCTTGAAGGGCATGAAAGGACATGTGCTCAACATCGCCCCTCTTGAGTCCGAGATAACCGACAACTCCAAGCTCAGTCCACCCTTCCTGCAGGAAATGTCCAAGGCACAACGAAAAGCTTGGCACCAGGCTTACGACCCCAGAAATATGCGTTACCGCGAACTCGAAAAACAGGGTAAGCTTAAGGGGGATGAGCGAAATCTCTATGTCTACCAAAGGTTCATCAAGGATTATGTCCGGTGCGTTGACGGTTTGGATGCCCAGATCGGTCGGATTCTCCGCTTTTTGGATGAGGAGAATTTGGCGGAAAACACCCTTTTGGTGTACAGTTCGGATCAGGGCTTTTTCACTGGAGAACACGGCTGGGCTGAAAAACGATGGATGTATGAGGAAAGTTTCAAGTCTCCCCTTCTTATGCGCTGGCCCGGAGTCATCGAGGCAGGTAGTGTATTCGGGGACTTGGTCCAGAACATCGATTTGGCCCCCACCTTTCTTCAAGCCGCTGGTCTCGATGTACCCAAAGCCTTGCACGGGTTGGCTCTGCAACCGCTTTTTTCCGAATCAACCCCAAAGGAATGGAGGAAAGAGGTACTTTACCAATACTTTGACGGAGGAACCCTGCAAAAACCGGGTCCCT
>CACMZN010000082.1 GCA_902618175.1 uncultured Verrucomicrobiota bacterium | reverse complement strand
TGCGGTCTGATTTTCCGCGACGCTCAGACTGGCCGACGCCCCCCCGCCGTTCGAAGTAATCGAAGGAGTCTCATTTTCATTCGTGAGAGCCACCGTAAAGTTTCCTTCCACGGTGGCGTTGTACCCGTCCTTGGCTTCCACGCGGATCGCATAGGTTGATGCATTGGATTCGTAATCGAAGTTCACCGCGGTCTTCAGCGTACCGTTGGATTCGAGAGTAAAGAGTGAGTTGTTACCGTCTCCCACTCCACTGACCAAGCTGTAGGTCAAGGTCGCTCCCGCGTCCGGATCGGTCGCATTGAATTCGCCTACCACCGTGCCGATCGCTTCATTCTCCACAACCGAGAGAGCCGAGGCAACCAGATTGCTTGGGGTGGTGTTGCTAAACGGATCTCCAATCAGGAAAGCTTTCTGCATGGAACCATGCGCGGTGCAGTAGTATAGCAAGGTTCCACTGAAATCAGACGGAATCACCATAGTGAGTTTAGCCCCGGTGTTACTCGCATTCAGGGGACTGCCAAAGACATGGGACGAGCTTGTGTCCCCAAAGGATTCCCCGATCATAAAGGGATGGCTACCCGATACCCCTCCGTTTACAAACATGTAGGTGGATCCGCGAATTAAAGTAAGGGTATCAAAGTCAGGGGTCAGCCCATTGCTGTCCTGGAAGGTGTAGTAAGGGGATGAGAATTGGCCACCGCTTACGGTGAAGACTTCCGCAGCTCCATCGTGAAGACCGTCATCCGTAATGGTCACGTTAAAGGTGCTTTCGTAGGACGCATTGTAATCATCGAGTACGCGGACGCGGATCGGTTGAGTGGTCGCATTGGTTTCGTAATCAAAGGAAACAGCGGTCTTGAGCGTACCATTTGCATCCATCGTGAAATATGCATTTCCGGAATCACCGGATCCACTGACCAAGCTGTAGGTCAGAGTCGCACCCGAGTCCGGATCAGTGGCGCTGACCTCGCCCACCACCGTGCCAACCGGTTGGTTCTCCACCACTGTCAATCCACTGGTGGTTAAGTTGCTGGGGGGAGTGTTCTCAAAGAGGTCGGTCACAGTGACAGTGATGGTTTGTTCGTCATAGAGGATCCCATCGCTTGACCGAACCGTGACTTCGTAACCGTTGTCCACTCCCGTATCCGTCGGGTTCTCCCAATCGGGAGCGGACAGGAAAGTCAGAACACCGGTGACGCCATCCACTTGAAAGCTCGCCTGATCCGCTCCCCCGGTAATCGAATAGGAAAGCACGGCGCCAGCATCCGGATCGCTAGCCGTAACCGTGGTCACTGCCGTTTGGTTTTCCGCCATGTCCAGGCTTGCGGTCGCACCCGCTCCATCCGAAGTGATCAACGGTGATTCATTGACGTCGGTCAGGGCGACGGTGAAGTTTCCTTCGACGGTGGCGTTATAGTCATCCTTGGCTTCCACCCGGATCGCATAGGTCGAGGCATTGGATTCGTAATCGAAAGTGACTGCGGTCTTCAACGTTCCGTTTGCTTCGAGAGTGAAAAGGGAGTTGTTCCCGTCTCCCACTCCGCTGACTAAGCTGTAGGTAAGGGTCGCTCCCGCGTCCGGATCGGTGGCATTCACCTCACCCACCAGCGTGCCGATCAGTTCGTTCTCCGCAACCGAAAGAGCCGAGGCAACCAGATTGCTTGGAGTGGTGTTGCTGGGAGTCGTATTCATACCGTACCCAATTGCCCCTCCCGCATCCGCATTAAACCCAATGGGCCACTGGGTATTCGGATCATAAGTGGCTTCAAGAACATTGGCTCCCGTAAGGGTAGCTCCGGACAAATTCACCCCCCAAAGGTGGACCTTGGAAAAGTTTACATTGGAAAAATCTCCGCTCAGAACCGCACCCGAACCAACCGTGTTGTTCAAGTCAACCGCATTTGTTCCATCGGAAAAAATCGTAGTGTTATCAAACGCAACGCCCGTAAGATTGGCATTGGATAGATTGACACTACTTAAATTCACTCCCTTGAATCCGTAAGGCCAACCCACAGAATCCATGTTTGAAAAATCTAGGTTGGATAAATCCAAATTCGTACCTGAAAAATCCACTCCAAAACCACCTTCGGAAAACTCACTAGTGTGATCGAATATGGCACCCGTTAGGTTTGAGTGACTGAAATCTACCGCCCCGCTCGGTCCACACATCATAACTCCCCTAAAATCAACTCCGGATAGATCAAGATTGGATAAATTCGCATCATCCAAACGAGCTCCGACTACGCCGTTCGAAAAAGTAGTTGTCTTATCAAAAAGGGCTCCACTTTGTCCGATTCCGGTAGCCCATAAACTGACTCCGGTTAAATTAACACCACGCAGATCTGGTTGTGAGTTTGGTGCCCAATTGATACTCCCCTCTAGAGGTGCGGCTGTTCCCAAAGTATTGGACAAATTGACTCCACTCACACCATCGGAAAAAATCGTAGTGTTATCAAACTGAGCACTGCTTAAATCTTGGTTGCTTAAATCGAGTGCACTTATGTCCCGACCTCGAAAATCGAGATCATCAGAAGGATTGTTGAGCAATTGCACCGTGAAGTTTCCTTCCACGGTGGCGTTGTACTCGTCTCGGGCTTCCACCCGGATCGCATAGGTCGAGGCATTGGATTCGTAATCGAAAGTGACTGCAGTCTTCAACATTCCGTTTGCTTCGAGAGTGAAGAGGGAGTTGTTCCCGTCTCCCACTCCGCTGACTAAGCTGTAGGTAAGGGTCGCTCCCGCGTCCGGATCGGTGGCATTCACCTCACCCACCAGC
>CACMZN010000081.1 GCA_902618175.1 uncultured Verrucomicrobiota bacterium | reverse complement strand
GCCAGATACTTTGTTCGACGATTACAAGGGGCGCACCCTCGCCGCTTATCAGCAGGACATGACCATTGCCGAGACCATGAACCGGGGGGATTTGAAACTCGACGCCCCAGGCAACCTGACCCCAAAACAGAAAGAACTCTGGGACGCCGCGTACAACCCCAAGAATGAAGCCCTAAAAAAAGCCAACCTAAGTGGAAAGGATCTGGTGCGTTGGAAATACCAGCGTTATGTCAAAGACTATCTGCGATGCATCGCTTCAGTGGACGACGGAGTCGGACGTATGCTCGGCTACCTCAAGGAAGCGGGACTGGAAAAGAATACTATTGTGATCTACTGCTCGGACCAAGGTTTCTATCTTGGTGAGCACGGCTGGTTTGACAAACGTTGGATGTATGAGGAATCCCTGCGTACTCCCCTCCTTGTCCGCTGGCCCGGAGTGATCAAACCGGGAAGCCGGAACGGGGATATCGTGTCTCCAATCGATTTTGCGGGCACCTTTTGCGAAATCGCAGGAATTGATGCCCCAGCCGATCTGCATGGTCGCTCCCTGGCCTCCATCCTAAAAGGAAAGACGCCCAAGAACTGGCGTAAAAGCTTTTATTATCATTACTATGAATATCCCGGTTACCACTGGGTCCGGCGACATTACGGGGTGGCGGACGGACGCTATAAATTGATCCGGTTTTATGAAAAGGATGTTGATCAATGGGAACTTTTCGATCTAAAGACCGATCCAAATGAGATGACCAGTGTTTATAACACCGCCGAATATGCAGTGGTGCAGAACCATCTTTCCCGCCAGCTTGCCCTGCACCGAAAGCAGCTTGCAGTTCCCGAAGAAGATCCGCCTCAGTCCGTGGTCAAAAGCATGCCTCCCCGAACCCGCAAACCAACTGCCCCTGAGTGAGAACTCTCCCCTTTTTTCTATTCGCAAGTCTCATCGCTTTTTCATCCTTTGCCGAAGAAGAGATTCTCTTTTCCGGAACGGATCTTCGTGCCTTTGAACTAAAACCCGGATCTTGGGAAATCGAATCCGATGGATCCGTGGTCTGTCGAATGAAAAGGGCGAAAGATAAGAAAGGGGTCGAACGACTCGTTGGGATGGGCTTCCTTTGGACCAAATGCGAATTCGATGATTTCGCCCTTTCGCTTGAGTACAAATTGTCAGAGGCCGCCAATTCGGGAATCTTCTACCGGAGCGACAAAAACGATCCGGTTCAGGGCGGGTTCGAAATTCAATTGATGGACAACGCGGGCTTTCAGAAAAAGGCGAAGAAGGCTCTCCCTCCGCGCAAACTGAACGCCTCCTTTTATGACGGAGTCGCACCCAAGGGAGACTATGCAAAACCGGTCGGTCAATGGAATCGGGCCAAACTTGTCTGCAAAGGACCCAGGGTTTCCTTTTTCCTCAACGGCCAGGCTGCCTTTTCGATCAACCTGAACGATTGGAAGGAAGCGGGGAAGAATCCCGACGGAACCGAAAACAAATTCAAGACCGCCCTAAAGGATTTGCCGAGAAGCGGGCGGATCGGTTTTCAAAACCATGGACAAGTGGTTTGGTTCAAAAACATCCGCATAACCGTCTTGTAAAATTTGAAGAAATTCAAACGATAGTTGACATGCCCCTTTTTTCGGTTCGATCGAAGCAGATTTCTGAAAGCAGTTTACCACTCAACAGATGCTGCCCTGATAAAAAAATGCATCTTAAGAAGAACACCTGATCTGTTTGCAAAGAATCGCTTCCCTTGAAAAAACTATCCAGAGAGTCTGTTCTGAAAGCATTGGCTCTTGCCATCAACTCGGTTTCTCTACCTCACCCCATACGGGTGGGAATCGACGGGATGAGCGCATCGGGCAAGACCTTCTTGGCGGATGAATTGGCGGAGATTCTTCGGGGTATGAAAAGAATGGTGATCCGGGCCGGTTTGGATGGCTTCCACAATCCGCCCAGGATCAGAAAACGTCAGGGTTCCATGTCAGTCGAAGGATATGTTGAGGATTCGTTCGACTACGCAAGCGTTCGTGAAAAAGTACTTATTCCGCTCGGCCCAGAGGGTAATCTTCAATTCCAAAAGGAAATCTTTGATCAAAGAAAGGAACAAAGACGGAAAACTGATCTTTCCAGAGCTTCAGCCAAGTCCATTTTAGTTTTTGAAGGAGTGATGTTGTTTAATCGAGAACTGGTTGATTTATTCGACTATCGAATATTGGTTGATTGCTCGGAGCAGGAAATCTTGAAACGAGCAAGAATTCGGGATCTTGAACACTTCAAGAGCTTGGAAATTCTTGAGACCAAGTACGCAAGACGCTTTCTACCCGGACAAAGAATCCATATGGTTCAAAACCGACCCCAGGAACGAGCGCACGCCATTCTTCAAAATGATGAATTGGAAAATCCGATCTTACAATTCAAGTCCATCCGGCATTAGGTTTTTTGCTTATTTCTGGAAAACACACTGACCAATAAAACGAAAAAGCAAAGGGTCAGATTGAACAAAGGAATCTGCAAGGGCAACGGAAGCGAATAAACGATGGCGGTTGCGGGTATCCATACGATCCAAGTAGAAACCATGAATACGATTATCTTATCAAACAGCCTGACGAAATTCCATTGATTTCGCCATTTTGAAAAGGAAAAGTCCGCCTCCTTCCATTCGTAAAAGAATGCCGTCAACGGACTCGCCCAGAAAACAGAGTACACAAATTGATCGACCAGAACCTTCTTTGCGATGGTCTGCCAATGGTTACTTGATCCGAACAACCAGTCTTGCACACGGTAAAACGCATCCACATCCATTCCGCGCAACGCCCAGTAAGCGATAAATAGAACTCCATGTCCCCCATGCAGTCCAATCCGTTCGACTCCACTCCATCGCAAATAAAAATAGGGAATCACTCCTCCGAAAAACGCAGTGGATAGTGCGGAATAA
>CACMZN010000080.1 GCA_902618175.1 uncultured Verrucomicrobiota bacterium | reverse complement strand
GTGCGATCGTTCGGGCCTTCGACACAAGGCCCGCCGTAAAGGAGGAAGTGAAAAGTTTAGGAGGTGATTTCCTAATGCTTGAATTTGAAGAAGATGGCTCTGGTTCAGGAGGTTATGCCAAAACCATGAGCAAGGAATTCATCGACGCAGAGATGAAATTGTTTGCGGAACAAGCAAAAGAAGTGGACGTAATCATTACGACAGCGATGATTCCAGGAAAAAATTCTCCCTTGCTTATCACTGAAAACATGGTCAAGAGCATGAAACAAGGCTCCGTCATCGTCGACTTGGCTGCTGAAGGGGGTGGTAATTGCGAACTTACAAAACCTGGGACTAAAGTTGTCGAACATGGAGTGACCATTCTAGGATACACTGATTTGCCTTCTCGCCTACCCACGCAGTCCAGTCGTTTGTATGGCAACAACCTAGTGAAGTTGGTCAATTTGTTGGGCAGTGCGAATGAATTCAGGATTAATCAAGAAGATGAAATCATGCGTGGAGCCCTAGTTCTCGACGAAGGAAGGATTTCATGGCCTCCTCCGAAGGTGGAAGTCAGTCAAAAACCCTCGAAATCCAAGGAGTTGCCGGCACCTGCGGAAGAAAAAGCGGAAAAGCAGGTTGCCTCTAATAAAGGTGGGTGGATGCTTGGTGCTCTTGCAGTATTCTTACTTGTTTTAGGTTGGAAGGGAGGAAATGAATTTCTCGACCAACTTACGGTATTCGTACTTTCTTGTTTCGTCGGATACATGGTGGTTTGGAACGTAACTCCTTCCCTCCACACTCCCCTGATGAGTGTGACCAATGCGATCAGTGGAATCATCGTAATTGGGGGTATGTTGTTCGTCTCGGGAACAAATCCCTGGATCGCAGGGTTAGCTATTTTTCTGGCTACCATCAACGTAGCCGGTGGATTTCTCGTCACTCACCGCATGCTTAAGATGTTTCGAAAAGAATGACCAACGGATTCGTAACCATGGCCTATTTGATTTCGGGCATCTTTTTTGTCCTGAGTCTTGGGGGACTATCCAAACAGGAGACGGCTCGAAAAGGAAACCTGTACGGAATTATTGGAATGTCCGTGGCCATCATCGCCACCTTTCTCGGTGGTCAAGTTGAGAATTTCAGACTTTTGATTCCCCTAATGCTTGGCGGAGCGATCCTAGGAGGAATTTTGGCCAAGAGGGTTGAAATGACTTCAATGCCCGAACTTGTCGCCATCCTTCACAGTTTTGTCGGCTTGGCTGCGGTTTTGGTCGGCTTAGCGAGTTTTCTGGATCCTAGTCATGATTTGTTGGAAGGTACCAATCGTTTGATCCATGACGTCGAAATCCTTCTTGGTGTCTTCATTGGTGGGGTGACCTTTACTGGTTCGGTGATCGCTTTTGCCAAACTGAGAGGCTCCCTCAGCGGGAAGCCTTTGCTTCTTCCTGGAAGGCACATTTTGAACCTGGGCATGGTTGGAGCATCCATTTGGCTAGGCTCCCGTTTTCTTGATCAGGCTCCTGATCAGGGGCTGATCAGTCTTTTGACGGTAATCGCTATTTCGTTCATACTTGGTGTTCACTTGATTTCAGCCATCGGGGGAGCGGACATGCCCGTGGTGGTATCCATGCTCAACAGCTATTCCGGGTGGGCGGCGGCGGCAGCGGGTTTTATGCTCAAGAATGATTTGTTGATCATCACTGGGGCACTGGTGGGAAGCAGTGGGGCGATTCTCAGTTACATCATGTGCAAAGCGATGAATCGGAGTCTGTCCAATGTGATTTTCGGTGGGTTCGGCACGGCGGGCGGGACCTCTTCCAAAGGTAAGGAGGTGGAGGGAACAATCACTGAAACGCATGCCGATGAAGTGGCTCAGGAATTGAAGGAAGCGAAAGAGGTAATGATCGTACCCGGATATGGAATGGCCGTGGCCCAAGCCCAGCATGTGGTGAAGGATATTACCGAGACTCTTCGCGAAATGGAAATTAACGTCCGTTTTGCCATACACCCAGTTGCCGGAAGACTTCCGGGACACATGAACGTCTTGCTCGCCGAAGCAAATGTTCCTTATGACATTGTTTTTGAAATGGATGAAATCAACGCCGATCTACCTGAGGTAGACGTATTGCTGGTCATTGGAGCCAATGACATCGTCAATCCTTCCGCATTGGAGGACAAAGATAGTCCGATTGCAGGGATGCCTGTGATCGAGGCTTGGAATGCCAAATCCGTGGTTGCGATGAAAAGAAGCATGGCGGCGGGATATTCAGGTGTCGAGAACCCTCTTTATTTCAAGGATAATACGCAGATGCTTTTCGGAGATGCCAAGGACACACTCTCAGCCGTATTCTCCAAGTTAAACGGGTAAGCTTACTCTCTGCTTTTTTCTTTGCTTCTTCCACGTTCACAACAATGATTGGGGAGTGAGATTTGTATCATTCTTCTTTGTGGCAAGTATATTGGTTGCTTATTCAAGGCAATCGGAGAATAAACTCCACACACCTATCACACCGATGGAACAAGTGGAGGCAAAAATGGACCTCATCTATGCAAAGTATGGAGATCGAAGCTTACGAATGGATCTTTACAGACCATTGAAAGCACAGTGCGGACTTCCCGCTGTCGTTTGCATACATGGTGGTGGTTGGATCAAAGGCAATCGAAAGAACCATTCGAAGATTGCCCTGGCTCTTGCTTCTCGTGGATATGTTGCAGTCACCATGTCCTACCGACTGAGTGGTGAAGCTCCTTTCCCGGCAGCGATACACGATTGCAAAGCAGCTGTTCGTTTTCTTCGTTCCCATGCCGAAAAGTTAGGTGTCAACCCTGATAAAATTGGAGCCATCGGTCTCTCAGCCGGTGGGCACTTGGCTGCCTTGTTGGCAACGTCCTATGGGCAAGAGGTGCTCGAAGGAAAAGGTGGAAATCAAAAATTCAGCAGCAGAATTCAAGCTGCGGTGCCGATGGGAGCTCAGAC
>CACMZN010000079.1 GCA_902618175.1 uncultured Verrucomicrobiota bacterium | reverse complement strand
GACTTTGATTGAAGGTCCGCCTTTCATATGAGACAATAATTCGAAGGCAAAATCCTTGGAAATTTCCTTAACCCGGGCATTTCCCACTATGATTTCCTTGAGAAAACGAGCCTTCTCCAAAGCAGCTTTGGTGGTGCCGGGCAGGGTATTGAAGATCAGAAAATCAAGGGAATCCATCCTATGCGGATGACTGACGTCTTTGATTTGTTCGATGATCTCGGAAATCAATTCACCGTCATCGATTGGCTTGGGGCTCAAGCCTTGGGCTTTTCTTTCCGCTATTTCCGCTATATAATCTTTGTAATTGTTCATGAACGACGAATAAAAAACCTAAATTGGCTCGTCATTCTTTCAAGAAGAAACTAAGGAAACCTGTGAATTAAAGTGGAATCCTGCAAGGCATCCTGAACCGAAAAAAACTATGAGCGAATACACCCGATCCCAATTCAACGATCTTTTGCGCAAACAGGGTAAAGAAATCGGTATCCTTCCGGTTCAAAACGTTCCCAATGAGCAAATTCGTTTGGAAGAAGTACAGAGATTGGGGATTCTGGACCGGGATTTTTCATCCACTTCCCAATACCATTCCCTCACTCAATTGGCCACCATCCTGACTGAAACCCAGGTGAGCATGATCAACGTCTTGGGCTCGAACGTTCAGAGATGCAAGATAGATTTTGGATTTGATGCCGCTCAGAGCGCCATGGCTCAGGAATTGCCCAGAGAAATTTCGGTATGCCAATACAGCCTGGCTACACCTCAGGAACCCTTGATCATAGAGGATTTGTTTCTTGATGAACGAACGAAGAATTTTCAAAAATTGGAAGCCTATTCAAATCTCCGCTTTTATGCGGGACTGCCTCTCGTGACCTCGAGGGGTTACTCGATCGGTACTCTGTGCGTCATAGGAACCAAGCCCCAAAAAATTGATCATGACAAAATGGAAGGACTGAGAATTCTGGCAGATCAAGTGATCAATTTGATTGAAGCAGAGCATAAGAATCACACGGATGCTCATCTCGGGGAGTCTTCCAAGTCTGATTCGAGTGGAGAGGACGTAAGATATTTTTCCACTTCTTCCATTCTTTTTGCTGATTTCGTGGGATTCACAAAACTCGTCGAACAACTGGAACCAGGGGATCTCATTGAAATTCTGAGGACGTTCTTCAAGGGTTTCGACAAATTGGCCAGCAAACGAAAGGTAAGAAAAGTCAAAACAATCGGGGATTGCTACATGTGCGTATCCGGCATTCCCGGACAGGAAAAAGAACATGCCAGGAACCTCTGTTTGTTTGCCATGGATATGCTGCAGTTCGTACAGGGAATCAATATGCAGCACCAAGTCCTGGAACGACCCATTTGGAAACTTCGGGTGGGAATTCATTCTGGTCCCCTCATCGCCAACCTGCGTCAGGATGCCTTTGACGTTTGGGGCGATTCGGTAAACGTCGCCGCCAGAATGGAAAGTTCCGGAGAGGCGGGCAAGGTTCATATTTCGGAGAAAACTGCCGCATACCTGGGCGAGAATGCGGACCTTGATGCAAGGACGGAGGTCGAATTGAAAAACAAGGGGACCTACGAAACCTATTTCTTGAGTGGATTGACTTGAAACCATGCGTAACGGGAGATTCGAACAGGATCATACGCATGGGAAGGCGCCCAGGTGTGAAACTTTTGAACGTCTTTCATTTTCAAGATCAATCTGAAGTTTCTAAAAGTTGGAGTCTTTGGTAGGCGGATTTCATCTTCCAACATACCACCTTGTCGAAGACCAGATCCCGATCCGTCGAAAAAAGAACAACCTTACCCCGGGAGTTGGAACCTGCAGGTCTTTTCAGATCAGCCATGACCACTTGCCTTTGGTTGGCATATACTTCCACCAAGGTGGCGTCCACAAATATACTCAAGGACAATGGCTCGTCTTCTCGCAGGGTGAAGTCGCCGTTTTCATTCCCAACCTCGATCAGATCACGATCCCGATTGATGGTGATGCACAGACCACGCTCCTGTTCGTCCATGCGAAGAACCTCGATTCCAAAATTTCCATCCTTCGTATTTTCCATTTCCAACTTGATCTCCAGATGATTACCTTCGATCTCTTCGAGTCCGACCATGGAACCCTTTTTGATCGGGATATTCTTCTTGGTTTTCTTGTCATATCGAAGAGTTTCCAGTTCCTCAATCGGACTGAACTGCATGATTCCATCTTCGGACAGACTCATTTCCGTGGGAAGTGACTGTGTTGCTCGATTGTCCTTAGTGTTTCCATTGATGAACCAGCTCCAGTTCACTCGACGACCATCAGGAGTGAGCAACGATTCCGGGGCGAAGTATCGACGGCTGTTTCCTCCAATCACCCCATGACGTTCGGGAAGAAATTGTTCATTTATGAATTCTCCAATGAAATATCGGCAACCCAACCGGTGGCTTATGCAGGTAAGCACCCATTTGTCGCCCAGTTTGAAGAAATTTGGACAAGAAATGTCCTCGTCTGCGCTTACTCCCAGTTTTTCCTCGTCAAAATCAGGATGTAGAAGTTCCCCGATATGTACCCAGTCCTTCAAATTTTCCGACTTCATGATCAGGGGGGATTGGTGGCTGCTTCGACCATTCAGTCCGTAATACCGCCCGTCCATGATCCAGACGTCGGGATCAAAGTAGGGCTCATTCACCATCAATTCACCTGATTTGTCTCTGGGAAGCATGACTTCGGGCTCACTCCATTTGTTGAGGTCGTCATCCAAGGCATACTGAATCCAATTCCGGTTCGAACCCCAACCGCAGTATGCATGGGCAGGCTTTCCCTCCTTGGTCAGAAACGCGGTTCCGCTGAACATTCCATGACGGTTCGCCTGAGGAACAAGCACCGTCGGATGCCACTCCCAACGGACCATGTCTGGGCTGGAAACGTGCGCATAGGAAATTCCGGCGCGGTTTCTGTAAATGTAATGAAGATGATACCTTCCCTTGTAGTAGATCGCGGAATTCGGATCATAGGGGGCACCTAAATCTTTTCCGGGGTGAAAAAGATGAAAGATGGGCCAGTTGTCGGG
>CACMZN010000078.1 GCA_902618175.1 uncultured Verrucomicrobiota bacterium | reverse complement strand
GCCCTCTTCGCTCGCAGTTGATAGACGGGCCTTGGCAAGACCCGCAATGGTGGACTCGAACTGTTCCTTTAAGACCTGCTCCTGGTCGGTGAGCTCGCCTTTCTCAAGTTTTTTCCCATTGAAGGATCCCCGGTAGCGTGTCAGCACAGCCTCGCTACCATCTTGCTTTGCCAACAGGGAATATTCTTGATTTCGCACCATTACCTGGTTGCGGTACCAAATATAGATTTGCTCTTTTTTGCGGGCCCTAGCGTTGTCCTGAAAAATGGGCATTAGACTTGCCCCATCATTTGTATATCCGATGGGAATTTCGGTTTTTGCAACTTCACAAAGGGTTGGCATGATGTCAGAAAATTCAACCAAGTCTTTGACCACCCGCCCAGTTTTTTTGATACCCTGCGGCCAATGAGCGATGAGTGGTACGCGAGTCCCTGTGTCGGTCATGCTGCCTTTACCTCCCTTGATCTCAGTTCCTTTCCAAGAAGTTATGATCGGTGAGTCCGTACCGTTGTCTCCAGTGAAAAGAATAAGAGTATTTTTACGGATGCCCGACTTTTTCAATTGGGTTACAATTTGGCCAACCATCTTGTCGGCATAGGCAACCATGTCAACAAAGTGGCGTTGAGGATCGTTTTGATCGCCTTTGTAGGATTTTGAGCCTAACCGCGTGGGGTCCCAGTCATAAGAATCAGGGGTGGGATCGAATGGGCAGTGAGTAAGAATCATCGGGTAATAAACGAGAAAGGGCCTTCTGTTGTTTTCCTTGATAAAATCACAAACGAATTCAGTGCATACTTGAGGACCGTATTCCCCGCCCGTGTAATCCATTTCCTCGCCATTGATTTCAAGCAATGGGTTGACAAAACGACGATCGAATCTCGTTCCGTCTACTTTGGACCGGCCACTTCGGGTGTGCTGCCAGAGGCATGATTTTTCAAAACCAAAATGCTGGGGCGAGTCCATTTGGTTTCCGAGTTGCCACTTGCCTGCTATACAGGTCGCATAACCAGCTGCCTTAAGCTGATGAGCAAAAGTGATTTGTCCACGGTCCAGCATGCCAAACTTTACATAGTTTCTTACATTGTATTGCCCGGTCATAATCTTGACGCGAGAGGGTGTGCAGATTGGATTGGAAAAACAGTTGGTGAAGCGTATGCCCTCCGATGCGAGTTTATCAAGGTTTGGTGAATTGCAGGATTCACTGCCGTTGGAGGACAAGGCTTCGTAACCCATATCATCGGCCATGATGAGTACTACATTAGTGGATGACTTGGTCTTACCTTGGGCAATGAAAAAAATCGAAAGAATCGAAGGGAGAAAGAATAAGAAAGGTTTAGTGCTCATGCATAGTAATAATTGTGCATATGATCCTGTCTAAATTTGTAATGATTAGGCAAAGTCTTTTTGGAAAAATGACTTGTATTATTTCTTTACCTTACAGCTACAGGATAAGACCCTGTAGCTGGAAAACGATTTATTGAATATAAAAAAATCAGCCCCCAGTCTTTTCTTTCATTAAGTAAGCCAACAAGTCGCGAATCTCAAGGTTTGTCAAAGGTGTGAGTAGACCGGCGGGCATTATTGACATGGGCAACTCTTCCCGTTTGATTACCTCTGATTTTTTTACGGAGAACTTTTTTCCGTCCACTCCAACGTAGCTTTGCAAACTTCCTTCTCTGCCCAGAATAAAGCCCATTTGGCTTTTTCCATTACTCGTTGTGATCACTTGGGGGCGATAGTAGGGAGCCACTTCAGAGCTTGGGTTAAGAATATGATGCAGAAGCCAAGAGCGACTACTTTCAGACTCGTTGTCGATGTGGGAAAGATTGGGTCCCACTTCCATGCCCCGGCCATCTACTGCATGGCAATTGTAACAGGTGGCAAGACAAGGATGAAAGAAAAGACGCCGGCCAAGTTCAAGGTTGGTTTCTTGCGTAATTGCATCGAGCATAGTTTCCCATGCGGCAATATTATTTTCTGCAGGTTTTTCATCTACTTTGCGTGTTATGATTCCTGCGGAAGCCAATGATCGATTAGCTTCCCTGGACAGGATTGAAATTTCACTCGCTTGCAGTTTTTTAAGAAGTGGGGACTGAGTTTGAGCAAATGAGGCAAGTCCGGCAATGGCATCTGCCCTCAATTCCACAGGGACATTTGGATCTGAAGCTATACGGGCCAATGGAATTTCTTTGGAGGAACTTGGATGAACCACAAGGGTATGAATTGCTTCTCTCCTTAAGGAGGAATCACTTGAGGAAGCGATTTCATCCAAGATTTTTACTGTCAGGCGAGGAAAATCTATTGGGAGATTACGCAGAGCAATGGTACGAATGCGATTTGCTTTGGAATCGTCAAGGACCAGATCCAGCAAGGTTCTACTGGTTGAAAATTCACTTTTCAATCCACCTTCGACTTGAGCGATGGCTGCTAAGGTAGCAAGAAAATCTCGGCGGTCCAAATCTTCTCTATTCAAGACTCTTTTCAGCTCTGGCAGATATTTTTTCAAGCCTTCGTCAGCGATCCATTTGATACCCACATAGCGAACTTCTGAGGATGCATCACTCAATAGATCCGGGATCACCGTGGAATTGGTATGAGGGTTTGATTTTTTCATCGCCACCGCCCAGTGTGAACGCGTGACTGGACTTAGGGAAGATTTCCAGTCCAAGGTTTTCAATGTCTCGGGTTCCTTTCTGAGTATCTCAATGGCTTTGGTTCGGACATAAGGATCGGAATCACTTAGGAGAGCCATGGCTTTTTCAGCAGAAATCTTATTTTGAGAAGTACGAGGAAGTGGTTTCAAACTTACTGTTTTTTTGAATGTGATTTTCCATATTTTACCTGCCCCATGCACGGGGTAGGAAAGATTCACCCAGTCAGTGACAAAGAGTGATTTGCCTTGGTCCGCATATGAAAAATGCACGGGTCGAAAGTTGTCTGGACCAGTGATTATCGGTTCTCGGGACGCAACGAACGATTCTCCGTTTTTTTTCAGCAAATGAAGGTCGATTCGGTTGTCTGTCCAAGAAGCCGAAAGCAAGCGATCCTTGCCGTAGGAAACTATTCCGCAAGCGGCTTCACCCAGTGCTCCGATCTTCCCCAGTTTGCCAGGATTTTTACCATGCCAGTCAACCAGTGGATGACTTCCGGATCTTCCATAGCGGTATTCGTATCCAAAATCGGCTCCCGGAATAATATGGAGCAATCGATTGGGAGGTGTACTGTTCGGGTCATTGTCAGTGGAAAATAAATTACCGTATAGATCAAAAGTCATTCCAAAGGCGTTCCAGTGTCCGGTTGAAAGTCGTTTGAGATTTGAGCCGTCAGTTCGGCACTGGTAGGTCGAA
>CACMZN010000077.1 GCA_902618175.1 uncultured Verrucomicrobiota bacterium | reverse complement strand
CTTTTCAGTGAGGGAAAAAATACGCTTCGGATCGTCTTCAGGAAGATGGGTCTTTCCGTCATCTTCGTAGTCACCCGGTCCGTTTCCATTGGGTCCGTCGGTTACGTCATAACCAGCCTCCGTCGGTTTGATGCTTTCATTGTGCCACTTTCCGAAATGAGCGGTCAGGTACTCCGGGTTGGCTTTTTTCAGGGCTTGAGGAATGGTGATCTGTCCGAGATACTTCTTCTTCGCTTCCACTGCAGAAAGAACGGTATACCTCAATCGGCTCGGAGTCATCCCATGAAGTAAGCTGTTCCTTGATGGAGCGCACAAAGCGGAAGGAGAATAACATGCGGACAAGACCATACCTTCGCGAGCCAGTCTTTCCATGCTTGGTGTCTGGTTGAAATCACTTCTGGTATCTTCTCGACCCTTAATCATTTCAACTGAGGTTTCGGCCCAACCGAGATCATCCACATACACCAAAACAAAATTCGGACTTTTTCCTACGGCAAGCACGCAATAAAAAAAAGCGGACAAGCCAATCGACAAAAACTTGATTTGACTTGCAAAAGACCCAAGGGAATCAAGGAAATTATTCATAGTCGGAGAATGGAAATAATTGATTTTTTTGTTCAAAGATAAGGGTTCAAAGATCCGATGCATCATCTGCGTCAAGATCGCCCAAGACATATTGAAGTCCGCGAAGATAATGTTCGACGATTTGGGGGTTCCAATAGGCGGATTCGTTATGTCCGAAGGTGGCGTAAAATACGCGTCCTTTTCCCGCTTTCTTGCACCAGGAAGTGGGATATTCCCGTTCCAAATCTAGGGGTACGTTTGCGGGTTTGGGTTCGCCGGGCTTCCTTTCTGCTTCAGGAGGGACGGTTTTGATTTTTCCATTATTGTTATGAGTGTTTTGTCGTACTGAGAGGTCGATACACGTCAAGGTTCGAAAGCATCCCTTCACATATGGATGAACCTGGCGATAGAGTTCATCATTAATATCAAATCCCTCTCCGTGAAAGCATTGATTCAAGACGTGTGTCGGATCATAGTTTTGAATCCACCATATGCCGGTTTTTCCCCAAGGATGTCCGCCGAACGCACCACCCCAGAGCTCAGAGTATTCCGGCCACCACTTTTTTCCTCCATCCGTGGCGGCATGGCATCCAAATAAGCCGCCGCCATCATATACGAAGTTAAGAAAAGCCTGACGATTTTCGCCTTTGAAGCCACCATGCAGGCTAGTTGCGTTCATTACCGCAATCGCATCAAACTGTTTTAGATAAGCAGAAGTCCACTGGGCTGAATCGTTATTAATAGTCAGGGCAAAAGCACCAGTTTTCCGCTCGATTAGTTTCAGCATTTCTTCGCCGATCAACCGGGAATTATGCTTGAACCCGTGGCTTAGGCTGTAGGTTAGAAGCTTCCGATTTTTTCTGGGCTCTGCAGGTAACTTTACTGGAATTGCGGACTCGACTTTTTTTAATTCCTCCTCTGTCGGAGGCATCCAACCACCTTTGGGAGCGGAAGGATCCCGTTTCACTGTCACTCCCCATAAAAAGGAAGCCATGAAATAGCTCAATACGAAGTAAAGATGATTCGGTCTCATGAAGATTTACTCTCCCTAGCGGGTGGGCAAATTCAATTCGGCCAAAGTAAATGCAGTGGTTCTTTTTTTATTCCAACCCCGTACTCTTTCGATGTCATTGGGATGAACGGGATTTCCAGCGTTTCCCCACGAACGACGTATGAAAGTCATAACCGAGGCAATCCACTCATTATCATAAGCCTCCATAGGGGCCATTACACCTCCATAAGTAACCCCATCAATTGGACCGGTCATTCCCTTCAGTATGATCTCGGCAAAATAACGATGGTTTCTTTCATTTACTCGTGGGGATCCCGCCAAAGGCGGAGCCAGCATGTTATGATTCTTAGGTTCGGGCATTTCCACACCCTGTCCTTCAGAACCATGGCATGCCGCGCATAAACCCTGGTAAATTTCCCTCCCTTTGTTGAAGCGAACCAACTCCGATTCCGACAAGGGGGGCAAGGCTTTCTGCAGTTTGAACTTTGGATCGCCTGGCCAAGTAAGAAGGTCATGGAGAATCGCCAAGTTGTATTCGGGAACACCCGCTTCCTCCATTTTCGTCAAAGCGGAAGGTTTACTTTTGCAGCGAATCAAATCTCTTGAAACGGACCTCCCTCCCTGAGTACCAAGCCGGAATCCCTCCAGCAACGAAGCACGAAACCCGGATTGGCTATGGGCAGTCAAGTCAAGCAGAGCAATAAACGACTCCTCCTGCTCAGCCAACGCAAAACTGGCAAACGCAAGGTACATGGGCAGGGGATGTGAATTCTGAAAACGAGTTTCCTTCCCCAGCATTTCCAATGCGGGAATATATTCAGCAGAATTCAGAGCCACCATAAATGCCTTTGCAATAACCTCCTGATCTATGAAATTTCCCGCAGCTTTCATAACCCGTTCTATATGCCCGGGACGAAGAGTGTGTTCTTTCGTCTGCTTTCCATGATGGCTGAGGGACATTAGTCGCTGAACCGCAATATCCAGGTCATCGTCCGGCAGGGGTTGTCCCAGCGCTTCGAGAAGATCATCCGAGATCGATTCAACCAGCATTCGTTCACCGACAACCCGCAAGGCTGCCAACCGAACCTCCATGTTCTTATCCGAAATCGCATGCAATACCAAGGACTGATCCCAAACACCCATTCCATCAAGCGTCCAAAGAGCATGGGCACGGGCCAAACCACTTTTTGCATTCTTCACGATGTTCTTCAAGAGCGGGATCGCACTGTTCTGTTTGCGCAAAACCAATAATTTCTGGGCTTCGTCCCGCCACCATCCGTTGGGGTGACTGAGCGCCTCAACCAGCTCCTCAGCCGTGGAATTTCCAAACTGAGGCAGGGGACCAGGAGCGATCCCTTCGCGGACCAATCTATAAATGCGACCTCTTCCTACATTCTTCTCCAAACCTCGACGCAGGATTTCCTTACGCAAATAACTTCCTTCCCTGGTCCAGTTGCCATGTTGAATGACACCTCGATACATGTCTATGAAGTAAAGAGTTCCGTCTGGACCCGTGTAGGAATTGACAGGCCGGAAATTCGCATCGGTGGAGGCAATGAATTCGAGTCTTTGTTTCTCCATTCGGTTACGCAGGGTGATCATGCCCTTTTCATACTCGACATCCGAGCATCGGATCATCCGTCCCACGGGTTCGCAAACCCAGTAGGTACCCTTCAAGTCTTCTCCGAGACGGTCCCCTCTAAATATGGTCTGGCCACAAGCCGCAGTGAAACGCTGGATTGATCGATCATCCGATCTCCATCCTCCCCCACCCTGCATATCAGTGGTTCCCTGAATCGGCCAAGTGGTTGCATATCCTTCTCCCAGTGTAACTCGCTCGAATAGGTGTCTGTACTTGTTTGAAAGGGAGAGGTCGCCCAAGTATTTACCCGGAAAAATGGTCGCCAATCCCGGTTCGCTATTTTTGGTAGCGATGCTTTCA
>CACMZN010000076.1 GCA_902618175.1 uncultured Verrucomicrobiota bacterium | reverse complement strand
AAAATCGAGTAAGTCTTGCAAACAAATTCTTCCACGAAAATGCGGTCAAATTCTACGGACTCGATTAAGTCTCTTTGAGGACTGTAAATAAACTTTGGACCAATTTTGTGATTCTAATGAAAGAAGAGAAACAATCCATCGCGCCTCCCAAGACTGGTTTGAAAACCAAACCATGGAGGCATCGAATGGCTTGGTTATTCATTGAAGATTTGGCTTATCAATACTTTTCGGTCCAATTGAGATTTACTAAAATATAAGAGAAAAATATGGATAAGATCGATTGAAATCGCTATTGAGATTTTGGATATGAATCGAAGAAAGATGTTGCAGAGTTTGGCAGCCGGCTTTGGAGCCGCCTTCGGAGGTGGACTTGCGCCTAGCCAAGCCTTCGGAATGAACGCAACCCCTTCACCGATGAAACGAGTGATTTTCTTTTTGCAAAACCAAGGCTTTGACCCTGCGACCTGTATACCCAGCGCATTAAAAAACAGCGGTTCATTGGCCAATGCCAAGTTGCCGGAACCTATCGAAGCACTTGAACCCTTCAAGGAGCGGATGCATATCATCAACGGCTTGCATGGTCTCCACACCAGCCCATCTCATAGTCCTTTTTTTGGCGCTTTGGGCGGTTATCGGGGAAGCGATGGGGTTCCACCGGCTGGTCCCACCATCGATTACGAACTTAGTAAAATCCTTCCTCAGACTTTGCTTCCTCATCTGTGCATTGGGATGGATTCGATCGAAAATATGCGGGCCAAACCGACCGTTGCCAATCTTTCGGCGAGCGGTGCGGGACAACCGATTTTCATGCATTCCAATCCCAATCACTTGTATCAGCTCTTATACGGAGGGATCGCCGGGGGTGACATTCGCAATCAGCATGAGGCTCGTTCTTCGATGCTTGAGCGAATCGAAAGCATGGCTTCGTCGGAGGGGCGTGAACTGCCGCAGGGTGAAAAAGATCGCTATGGACAGTACCTACGGGGATTTGAGGATATGAACGGATTACGAGATCGACTTGCCAAGGTTTCTGGACACTTGAAAAAATTCGCTCCCACAGTTGATGAGAGATACACCAATCCTGAATTCGAAACCGATTGGCACGATACCTTGCTTGATCTTGGTATCTCAGCCTTGAAGTCGGGGACCACCAACACTTTGACCATCGGATCCGGGCGGGGCGAGATTTTCGGTGCTTGGAAAGGTCTGGGAATCGAGCAACAGGGACACAATTTGGGTCACATGAAACAAAAGGACAATCCCATCTGGATCAAAATTCGACAGTACAACTCCCGGATGTTGGTCAAATTGATGGAGCATTTGGAGAGCGTACCCGAAGGCAACGGTTCGATGATGGACAATACCTTAATCGTTTACACCAGCAATAACGCCGACAAGCAGCACACGAATGGTTCGAATTGGCCAGTCGTTCTTCTCGGTGATTGCGGAGGAGCCTTCAAAATGGGATGCTTCACTCAGTTGGATGGCAAGCGTCCGGTCAACGCCTTGTACAACTCCATTATGCGGGTTTGCGGCATACAGGCCGACCGTTTCAATATGTCGGAGGCCATGGCCAAAAAATATGACTCCGGAACCGGTCCTCTGAAGGAAATTCTCAGCTAGCCGTGCTTGGTATGATCGCCCAAAGGGCCCTCCTCTTTTGCGGAGCCGTTACCCTTTACGCCAATCCCTATGTTCCTGGCGAACCGATTACAGGCAGTTTTCAAAGCCGAGCCGAACCTTTTCTGGAAAACCACTGCTACGATTGTCACGATGACGAAATCAGCGAAGCCGGATTAAATCTTCTTGAACTTGGTCCGGTTGATCAGATCAACGCCGCGGTGTGGAAATCCGTATGGGCTCAAGTGGCCATGGGTGAAATGCCCCCGAAGAACAAAGCCAAACCGGAGGTCATCGATCGTCTCCAATTCTCGGATTGGATCGTTGGTGAATTGCGGGACGAAATGAAGGAAAAGGGTGGTTTCAAGGGGGATCTTGATCCCAAAAAGGCAAACTACTTGGACCATGATCTGCTCTTTGGAGAACTACCCGAAGGGATCCTGCTCAAACCCACTTCCTCTCCCGCTCGGCTCTGGCGGATCACTCCTCAGGAGCACATCACCCGACTCAATGAACTGATTAATACGGAGCCACCTTATGACCCTTCCATGCCGGGAGTTCGTACTCGTGGAGATTTCGTACCCACTAACCACGGCGGTGAACTAAAGCTTTATTTTGGGACGGATCGGATAATACGATGGGAGGGTGGTACAGTAGCCTACCAAACTGCTGTAAAGAGTGTGCCCGTGGTTCTCTCTTCTAACCGAAAGCATGGGTTTGAAAATTATGCTGACTTTTATTCCGTGAACAGTTCGGAAGCCACCCAAATACTGAACAAGGCAGAGGATATTCTCAAGTACATGGCTTACGGTCCACTGAGCTTGGTTGAATTCCCCGAACAAATCACCGATGATCCCAAAACCTACGATCAGGTGAAACCAAAAGGTGACCTTAGGGGCTTACCTTCCGCGATCGTATACAACACAAAGGTGACCCGACCCCTTTCCCCGGTTTACGATTTGATGGCGAAGGACAAATTTACGGATGACTTACTTCTTACAACCATTGATCATTTGTTTGAAGCACTTACCTTTCGTCCTCCTACAGAAGAAGAATCTAAGCAATACTTGGAGATCGTGAAGAGTTCGATTGATAAGGTTGGTCGCGAAGACGGCATTTTTATGGGCCTATCTGCAATCTTTCTCGATCGAGATGCTCTGTTCCGCGCTGAACTTGCCAGGCAGGGAACTGCGGATCCATATGGCCGGGTCATGCTTCGTGATTGGGAGTTGGGTTTGGCGGTGAATCATGCACTCAGTTACATCAAACCCGATCAGAGCTTGAGAGCCGCAATGGCGGAGGGAAATATGAGAACTCGCTCCGACGTGCGGCGTGAAGTTTCCCGAATGCTGGATGAT
Organism: uncultured Verrucomicrobiota bacterium; assembly: GCA_902618175.1. Taxonomy (GTDB): domain Bacteria; phylum Verrucomicrobiota; class Verrucomicrobiia; order Opitutales; family Seribacteraceae; genus Seribacter. Next base: position 578 of record CACMZN010000076.1, on the reverse strand, counting down.
GATGCCATCCGCAAGCCAAGAGTGCTTCGCTTTTTTCGTGATTTCTTCGATTATGACTTGGCTGGATATGTCTGCAAAGACTCCAAGGCCCTTTCCGCGACCGGAACTTCCGCGACCGGTACGAATTATTTTAGGACGATGTTTGAATCCACTGCCAGTACGGATCGACTGGTCGAGCTCATCCTTAGCGAGGATAAGGAGGTGCTGAGAGAATTGTTGACCACCCAAATGGTGGTTCACACAAGAAATGATCGATTTTTGTTCGGGCGAAAGTATACTGAGGAAGAACAAGCCATTGCCCGAGAGAAGAAAAAGAGGCTGGAGGAATTGGCCACTGCCGAAATTGCAGAAGAGCGAAAGGTTCTTACCAAGGAAGTCAATCAGCTTGAGGCTGAGGTAAAGACCAAGCAAAGCGATAAGTTGCTCCAAAAGAACCTGGCCCGTAAGCAAAGAGAGCTCAAAAACTTAATCAAGAAAATGGCGGATATGAAAAGAAAGGCCGGGAGCAATGTAAATACTAGGGTTGATGAAGTGAATTTTTCCGGAGAGCGAATTTTTGCTCGAGTGAGTCGACGCTC
>CACMZN010000075.1 GCA_902618175.1 uncultured Verrucomicrobiota bacterium | reverse complement strand
AAGAAGTTTTCAGTAGTCCTTTAAGGAGAGCTGGATGTTCAAATTCAAATCCGTAAAGGTTGAGTTGAAACACGAAGTTCCTAGACCAAATCTTGAAAATTTGCACCCATTGGTCCATTGGAATTCTTAAAAATTGCGAGGATTTCTCCTATCAGATAAATGGATCCAGTAATTAAAACGGTGGAAGATTTGTCCGTTTCCTTCATGTGATCGAGTAGCGAATCGACAGATCCCTCATTAACGCTGCCCGAAAATTCAGTCGGAATCATTTTTTTCAATGTCTCAAATGAACATGCCCGTGATTGATTAGGTCGAAAAAAACGGATTTCCGTTGCAAATGGGCATACCGCCTGCAGAACATCGCGAGCTCTTTCTTCTCCAAGTGCACCCATCCATACCACTACTGTTTGGTCTAATTGAATTAGATTCGAACGCAATGCAAGGGCTCCCTCTCGATTGTGACAAGCATCCAAAATTAGTCTGGGCTTAACTTCTATTATTTGCCAACGTCCCTCCAATTTAACTTTCTTCAATCCATTTAACACCCTTGGTTTCGAAACAGGGAAATTTTCGTTGAGGATTTGAACCGCTCGATAAGCCATGGAAGCATTCCTCCTTTGGTATTCGCCAAAAAGATTAGTTTCAGGCAAGTATGGATTTTCATTCAAAGCCAAGCTTTCGAATGGCGCCGACCGTGAAGCTGCATATCTACGAATAACCTCATTTGCCTCATCAGGAAGCCATCCGCATAAAACGGGTACTCTCTCCTTAATAATTCCTGCTTTCTCCTTCGCTATCTCCTCTATAGTGTTACCTAAAATTGCACAATGATCCCTGTCGATGGTCGTGATCAGTGTAAGCTCCGGTTGACAGACGTTGGTTGAATCAAGTCTCCCCCCCAAGCCGGTCTCGAATATGGCTAGGTCAACTTTTTGCTCCTTGAAGACCAAAAAGGCCATGATGGTCATGAATTCAAAAAAGGTTGGTCCCTCACCAGGAACTTTTTCCTCCAATTCATCAGCCACTGGCCGGATGATATTTATCAAGTGTTCAATTTTCCTATTAGTCAATGGTTTCCCATCCACCTTTATACGTTCACCCAATTCAACCAAATGCGGAGATGAAAAAAGACCAACCTTGTAGCCATTTTCACGATAAATCGAATCCAGCATCGCACAGACCGAGCCTTTTCCGTTAGTACCTGCGACATGAACTACTGGAAAGGATTTGTGTGGGTTGGATAACAGAGGAACAAGGCGTTGCATGCGATCAATCCCGTAGCTTGAACCTCTGTTCCGCAGATTGAAAAGATAAGAAAAGCCCTTGGTTTTCATCCTCTAGTTTTCCTTCACTATATATAGTGAAAAAAGTTTTTGGGAAGAGATCAGTTTTTTTTGAGAAATCCGTTTCGACGAGAACGATTTGCCGCTTTAGCGTTATGCTTTGTGCTAGAATAAACCGTTTTGGGAACAGGTTCGATCTTAAGTTTATGCTGAGGCTTGTTTTCAAGAACATCAGTATTCTGCAGGGAATGTCCAAGGTGAGAAAGTAAACTGATCAAACGGTCCCGCATGTCATGACGGCTAACGATTTGATCGATTAATCCATGATCGAGAAGAAACTCGGAAGTTTGAAAACCCTCAGGTAAATCAGCACGAGTGGTTTCCTTGATCACTCTTCTACCCGCAAATCCGATCAAAGCCTTGGGCTCGGCAAGAATCACGTCACCAAGAGTGGCAAAGCTTGCCATTACCCCAGCCATAGTGGGATTAGTTAACACCGAAAAGTAAGGAATCCCCGCATCCGCAAGTTTGGCCAAAGCGGCGCTAGTCTTTGCCATCTGCATGAGACTGAGAATTCCTTCATACATTCGGGCACCTCCGGAAGCGGAAACAATGATTACTGGAATTCTTTGTTCCAATCCGAACTCAATGGTCCGAGTAATTTTCTCCCCAACCACCGATCCCATACTTCCCCCCAGAAAGCGAAAATCCATCACTGCCAGACTGACTGGGCTTCCCCCCATTTTACCGATTCCCGAAATGACAGCGTCCTTTAGGTTGGTCTTCGTCTGATTCTTGGTGAGCTTTTCTTGGTAGGAAGCATTTCCTTTGAATTTCAAAGGATCCAAAGAACACAAGTCCTGATCGTGTTCGACGAATGAATCCTTGTCTAAAAGGGATTCGATTCGATCCGGGGCCGGCAGTGGAAAATGATATCCACTGGAAGGCACAACCATGAGGTTTTTCTTCAATTCCTTGGCAAATACCATATCTCCGGTCTCAGGGCATTTCGTCCATACGCCCTTGGGTACACCTTCCCTTGATTTGATGCTTACTTTTGAATATTTTGGTTTACTGAAAAAGGCCATGTTCTAAGATTGTCTCATCCGTGTCCCAGGGTGGCAACGGAAATTCTATTGAATCCTTCCCCAACCAAAGTGTCAGCACAAGCATTCAAGGTAGCTCCTGTAGTATAAACGTCGTCAACGAGAACAATTCGATTCTCCCTATCCAAACAATTTCCAGGCTTTAGGGCAAAGGCATTTTTTACATTCTTTTTCCGCTCCGAACGGTCGAACTTGGTTTGAGTAGGCGTATTCTTTGTCCTTCTCAGACAATCATAAACTTCACTTGAACCTCTTGTCTCCCGAATCATTGCTTCTGCAATCCATTGGGATTGGTTGAAGCCACGGCTTTGAAGCCTTTTCGGATGCAATGGAACAGGAATAAGAATTGAGTCGACCAAATGCTCAACAAATCCCGGAGATCGCTCGACCCACGCCGGAAAATCACGGATCACATCCTTAACCCCATGATATTTCATCTCATGAATCAAATTCTTTCCTTTTACATCAAGCAACATCATACATCTTCCGCTTTCAAATGATAAGTTTTCCTCTCTGCAATTCGTACATCTCAAACCTCTGAAATCGATACCTGCCATTGGAATTCCGCATAGTTCGCATCGCGTTCCGGTCACCCACGGCAATTCGTCCAGACAGGACAAACATGAATAATGCTCACCATCTGCGAAGGCTTGATTTCGACAAAGAGGACAAAAACCAGGAAAAATCAAATCCAAGGTCCAATTCAAATATTTTTTGAAAATCTTCTTATTCACTGCCCTTTGGAGATCGATAGAACACTTTTTCCAAAGATAAACCCTTAGCTGGAGCACTTACGACGCATTCGGTGCGCATGCAAAGCTTCAAAATTTTTTCCAACTGATTAGGTTCCATTTTTCCCTCACCCACATCCAACAAGGCACCCACCAAACTGCGAACCATCTTGTATAGAAACCCGCTCCCCTCGATCAGGAAATCATATGCATCAGCTTTTTTTAAAACTTCAATTCGCCAAACCTTTCGAACCGCATTTTGCTCTGCCAAACCTCTGCGTTTTGAGGAAAAGGAAGAGAAATCGTGTTCACCAAGCAATCGGGACGCTCCTTCTTGCATCCGATCCAAATCAAAATCACGATGTTTGAGGGAAAGTACGAAACGATCGTCCTGCGGTGTTGCCCAACCCTTGCAAGCGCGATAACGGTAGCGTTTACCTTTGGCCGACAAAAGAGCATGAAATCCCTTGCTTGCCTTTTGCAATTTTCGGG
>CACMZN010000074.1 GCA_902618175.1 uncultured Verrucomicrobiota bacterium | reverse complement strand
GATATGCCTCAGTCACTCAGAGAGAAAACCATCGATCGTCTGAAGCGTGGAAAAATCAATGTTTTAGTTGCCACTGACGTAGCCGCTCGTGGGCTCGACGTTGAAAGGATTTCCCACGTCCTTAATTATGATGCGCCTTTCGACCTCGAATCCTACACTCATCGAATTGGAAGAACGGGTCGAGCAGGTCGAGAGGGAGATGCGATAGTCTTTGTAACTGGAAAGGAAATGAGAATGCTCAACGCCATCGAACGAACTCTCAAGGTTCCTTGCGACGAATATATCTTTCCTACCCTTGAGGAAATGAACGCCCGGCGTGAGGAAGAGTTCTTTGCTCAAATTGAAGATGGATGCAAAGGAGATTTGTCCGATTATCGCAAGGCTCTGCAACGCTACATGGAAGAATCTGGAAAGGATACCTTGGAAATCGCTTCCGCTCTCGCCTTTCTTGCCAGAGGAAAGAAGGGATTGCGTTATGAAAACCTACCGGTAAAAAACCCAAGAAGATCTCATCGTGAGGAACGTGTGAATAAGAGGGATCCGAGAGATTCTGGTTCACGAAAAGAAGACCGAATTGATCGGAGATCCTTAAGGGATGACCATTTGCAGAGCTATCGTATTGAAGTGGGGGAATATCATGGTGCTGCAAAAGGAGATATTGTAGGTGCCATTGCTAATGAAGTTGGGCTTGATCCAAAACACATGGGAAAGATTCGCATGTTCAAGGATCACACTTTCATTGATTTGCCCAAGGATATGCCGAAGGAAATCTTCGATGCTCTCAAAACCGTCTGGGTTCAAGGTCATCAGATGAACATTTCAATCGACAAGGGACGATCCCGAATTGGAAAAGGTGGGAAATTCAACAAAGGAAAAAAATTTGGCAAAGGTAATGACTTCAGGAAGAAGTCAAAGGGACGGTTTCGAAACTAAGGAATTAAGGGGAGGTGATCCATTTCACCGCATTTCCTAGCATATCCAAGTATTCTTTGGTGGACATGGTGGAATTGTGATGTCCTAAGGTGGTTGAAAAGATTCTGCCCTTTCCGTGGGTATTGATCCATACGCATGCTTGCGGAGTATCCGGCTTTTTGTCTTTTCCATTGTCGCCATATGCCAGAACTTTTGTGCCCGGATAAATTTCCTGAACATTGTACAGTTCGCCCTCCGGAGTAAGCCACCCGTCCGGCATGTCCTTCATCGTGGGATGTTCGGCGAATTTCCTGACCTTGTTCACAGTGATTGCGGCCTTGGGTCCATGACCCCTCGAACTGGCTCCAAGCATGGCTGGCCAAGCTTTTTTCTTTCCCTCCTTGGCCTCAATCTTCCAGTGGTAGGAGTGCATTGCGCAATGCAGGGCAATCGCAGGCTTTCCCGCCTTGTGCACGTCGGTGACCGATTTGACGAACTTGGCATCCTCTTCATGAGCAAAACAATGATTGTAAACAATGTAATCATATTCATCTGCCCATCCCGACTCGCTCAATTTGGCTTTGCTCAGAGTCTCGTTCATTTCAAAAAAGATTTCCCATTCGGTGGACACCCGCTCGCTAATCCCTTCGCTTATTATATTCTTTTGTTGTTTGTAATCATGACAGCATCCTCCCGTTATCATCAACGCACGGAGTGGTTTTTTTTTCTCATGATGTTCAGCTAAGAGAGAAAAACTGAGGAGAAGAGAGAAAGCGGGCAAAATGATTTTCATAATTTAGGAAAGATTATTTGTTCCAATCACGCAAATCAAGTTGAACGAATGTTACAAGCTGGAACTGATGGAATTGCACCTGAAAGTTCCATGATTTCAGCGTGCCTGTAACATGTGACCAGGTGATCATTCACCAAACCAACCGCCTGCATGAAGGCATAGCAAATAGTAGGGCCGACAAACTGGAATCCTCTGGATTTGAGTTCTTTACTCATTTTTTCAGACTCGCTGGTTGTCGCGGGCGTCTGTCTCCAAGTCTTCCAATAATTGGTAATTGGTTCGTGATTGACGAAGGACCAAATGAAGTCTGAAAAATTTTCCCTTTCCTCAATCAGGTTCAAATAAGCCCTTGCGTTTTGTCTGGCGGCATGAATTTTCAAGCGGTTACGAATAATACCTCTGTCCTGAAGAAGATCCTCTACCTTACGATCTGTCCAGTTTGCCATCTTGATGGGATCAAATTGATCATATGCTCTTTGGTAATTTTTCTGTTTCTTAAGAATGGTAATCCAACTCAAACCCGCCTGAGCACCGTCGAGAAGGAGTTTTTCAAACAATTCCAAATCCTCATAGACCGGCACTCCCCATTGTTGGTCATGGTATTTTAGGTATTCTGGATCACCTCCTGGCCAAGTACACCTTGCTATCGGTTGCATAGTCATTCCACGCATGCCTCCATGAATGTGCTTACGACAAGAAAAAATTCATCTGGATTTTCCCAAGGCACGCGGTGTCCAGCCTCGGAAATCAATTTGAATTCGACGCATTTGCATGACAATGCCAGTTTCTTTCCGATGGTTGAATACTTCTCATCCTTCTCACCGGATAAGAATAGAATGGACGGGTTCTCGGCCACTGCAAGTTCAGGCCCGAGGTTTCGCTGATGACCCTTGGAGAAAACTTCAAATTGACGGCTGATTTTCAGGGAATTTAATTCCTCTATTCTTCGTGGAGCTGTATTTGGAATTCCAACGAACACCGGTTGTTCATCCCACTCCTCCATCAATTTCTTCAAAGGCTCTTTTCTCGCTCTCTCTGCCCATGCCCGATCCCTTTGCAATTGCCTTTTTCTGTTCATTTCCGAATTCAACCCCGGATCCGCACCTACCACCACGACACCAAGCCACAAATCCGGTCGCTCGACACTGGCTTGCAAGGCTAGACGACCACCGAGGGAATATCCAAGTAAGAAAGATTTTTCTCCCGCTCCTTGCTCTTCCACTCTTCTGCAAAAGTCTTGGGTCCAATGCTCAAATCCATCAAAATCCCTCTTTGTCAAATCTTCGTTAAACAATGCAAGACCGGGTTTCCTCTCCGAAAAGCTTTGGGCTAGCGAAGCCCATACGGAAGGAGTCTGCATTGATCCGTGAATGCACCAAATTGTCATGACTGAAATAAAAAATGAAGCTCAATCTTCATTATTCATAGGGTCATCTTCCAAACCATCAATCTCCCTCAACATAGCCTCCTGGGCAATCTCTTCGTCTTTCTCTGCTACCTGTAATCGAATACCCGACTTGGTCGCAAAGATATGCGGGGCTACTCCTGCGGTTAGTTCATCAGGAATAAATGCTTCGATTCCAAACGAAGAAAGTTTCAACTTCATAAGTTCGGCTTCCATCAGGGTTCCAAAATTGGCAATTGTCTTCATGTAGGTCTATCCTATCGCAATTCTTCAAACTTGTCATTCTCTTGTCTTAAAACAAATCCAATCTTCTTACCGATCCATTATTTCGTTCTTTCTCAAGGGAAAAACCTGAATCAATTATCTCCAAAAACCCTTTATTTCCCACAATCATTTGCATTCCCGTTGAAAAATTTGGCTTTAAGGATTTACCTTTCGCTGGTCCTTTGATGATTTTATTGGTGTACAATTTCTTTGGTTCCTCATTTCCCAAGATCATGATCCGATTACTTTTTCTGATTCCGCTTTTGTTTTCACTGGTTGAAAATACTTATGGGGAGACCTTCAGGATTTATTCGCCTAGTTCAAAGGAAAAAAAACTTTGGGTTGTTTTGGCAACTCCCAGTGAAGACAAGCTAAACCTTAAAGTCGCTGAAAAAGTGGAT
>CACMZN010000073.1 GCA_902618175.1 uncultured Verrucomicrobiota bacterium | reverse complement strand
TCCTCAAAGGAATCGATGGTAGTAATCTGTTCTTGAAGAAAAAGATTTTGTAAGATGAGGTCTTCTTGAATGCGAGCGATTTCAGAGATTTCGTCAAAAATAACCTCCATCCTATTCTTGATGAATTGAGCGTGTTTTTCCTTTCCTACAATTAAGAAGCTAAGGGGTGAAGATAAAAGTATCTTTCTTTCCGGATATCGATCCAAAGCCATCGCCGTGAATTCGACCTCATCCCCATCTTCAAGATTGAAAAAGTTCGGATCAAATGGGAAGTGAATCCCTTTCGCTCTTTCATTCGGAGAAGTTAGCTTACTCTCAATGACCTTGGTTGAGAAAAGAGTCTTCGAACCACGCTTTGCAGTAAGAGACAGACCTACCTTGGAAAGACCAAAGTCATCCTTTGCCTGAAAACTTATTTTTCTTGTTTCAGAAATTAAAATGGGAGCCAAGTCTAGTCGTTCGGCAAAAGCAACCACAGGGGGCATGTCTTCAACTGCCTTGGTCTTCAAGGAAAAGGGTCTTGCGGGAGCGATGCCGTATTTGTCCAAAAAGCAAATTCGAAAAGACTCGGAAAAGTTCTGAGACGGCAGATCAAAGGCGAATCCCATTGGTTTGATTTCAACGATAGGATCATTTTCATTCCCTGAGACGAAAACCGAAGAGAGAGTTCTATTGGTTCGAACAAAGAACTCTATTTCACTTGATTTGGGAAATGAAAAAGTGCTTGAAAATGCGTCAATTCGGCGATTCGGATATTCAAGGTAGGATGGAAATTTAATTTCCGCCTCAATTGCCTTCAGTCTTGGTCTTTCCAATGGAATGACGGAAAATACTTTCCGATAATCCCCGGCCTTCAATAGAAAATCACTCTCGAATGAAAGTCCGGGAACTTCGAATTCATAAATCGAATGATTATGGAAGGCAACAAAGGTTCGATTTTCGAACTGCAGGTTAAGTTTTTCGGGTATCCACATACTTTCCGGAGAAAGCGTGAAGCGCATATTGATTGGTTCATTTTTCGCTACGTATCGGATGTTCGGACTGGGCCAAAGATTGGTGAGTGAGACTCTTTCCACCTTACTCCAGGGCATGGCCCAGCGTTGAGTAGTGTTGAGAGCCAGATGAGGATGTAGAATCAGACAGGACAATGGAACCAAAGTTAGCAGAAAAATGGCTATCAAGACGGGTTTTTCCTTTTTTGACTGGAAGGTACGTTCCAAGGGCAAAAGACGAATTTCCTCTTCAACTTTCTTCATAGCAGCTTCAAAAATGGATTCCGAATAAGTGATGGGGGTGTTTGCGGGTCGAACTGAGATTTCCACGATTCCAAGCAATCTCTCACCTTTTGCCCCAAACTTTTTCCTTACCTGAGAAGCCAGCCACCGCAAGGATCTTGTCTGACACACAAAACCGCGTATTATGCAAATCATCGTCCAAGTTGCCAAAATACATCCTGTTGCAAGATTTATGGAACGGAACCAAAGGGGTGTTTCTCCCAATCGATCAGCAGTAAAACCAATGGTCCATGAAAAAAGAAGCCATAGGAATATAAACATGGAGTTCTTGAAGCACAAATGGAGTCTCGCCAAGCGTCGCAGTTGAAGCAGGCTTTGATTCAAGACATCAGAGTTTTCAATCCTTTTCATCGTCAAAAGAAAAAAATGATTTGTTCCTCATTCCATATCCTGAACTAGAGCATTCCATGGAATTTTCGCCCAATCCAATAAACCGAAAACATAAGTAAGATAAGAAGTCCCCAGGATGGATCAGCTCTCATGCGCTTGATTCGTACGATGGGTTTAGGTTGTTGAGAAAATGAAAGATGATGAACCACCGAACGCCAATTGGTTTGATCTCCGGATTTGCCACCCGTGAGTTGAGCAAGCTGAGTCAGATCTTTCGAGTTGGTGGGTTGACCAAGCTTTTCCACAGTCTTGGGAAGTATGACAAGCTCAGATTCGAGGGACTTTCCCGACGGAATAAGCTCAATCTTAATGGGAAAAGTACCAGATTCCTTACTTTTGAAACTTCCTAGGAAGACCCCTTTACACTCTTCATCAGGCACAAGTTCAAGAACTTCTTTCGCTTTGTCCTTGGAGAAAATCGAACAATTCACCCGATCAGTCTCAATGGGAAACCCCGATTTATCCATGGCCAGACACCTCAAAAAAACGGTTTCTCCCGCTTTGGGGATTTCAGGATCAAAAAGCATACGAATACCTTGATCATGAGCCCTATTTCGACTACGCGCCATCCATCGAACAATTTGACTCCAAAATCGGTAATGATATTTGTCTTCCACTCCCCTTCGCCATCTCCATGCGGAATCACTTCCCAAAAACAAAGTTTTTCCAGATCCAACGTATCGAAGTGCTAGAGTGGGCATTTTGCCCCAATCCGTGCGAAAATTTGAGTGGACTGCGAGAACTTCAGAGCCAGGTCGACTTTTTAAAACGCAAGCTGACCAATGAAAACCGGGTAGCTTCTTCCAAAATTCCCGATTTGGTTCTTCCACACCCTTCAAGTCAGTGAGCCAGTGGAGTTTACCTTTTTCTGTAAGTTCCATAAAGCAGGGATTTTTGGTTCCCAGTCCTTCAGGTTTGTCGGGATCGTATATGATTGGCATCAAGGCATTCAATTCACTCCCCGCCAAGCTTAGTTGCCTTCCATTTCTTCCGGGAATGAGGACGAGCCCGGATGCTTGGTTCTTTACCAGTTTTGCCAGGTTTTTGCACTGTTCTTTATTCAAACCATCTTTTTCAAGACCTACGTCACCAAGAAAAACAACGTCGTATTTGGTGAGCTTGTCCATTGTTTCCGGAAATGAAACAAGATGTTCCGTAGTCTCATTGTTTTTCAAGGTGGGATGAAAGAGAATCGCATCCACTTCAACCCCAGGATCTCTCTCCATGGCATTGCGAAGAAAGCGATATTCCCATCGGGGTCCTGAGTCTGCAAGCAAAACTTTGAGGATTTTGCGTTCAACCCTGGTTTTCATTCTAAATTCGTTGTTTGAAGGAAAACTTTCATTTTCTACCGAATCCAAGATCATCTTGATTTCAAACTCCCCTTCCGAATCGGGCAACCAAAGGAAGTTGCCTACGGTTTCAACAGATGGAGGGAGTCGAAGAAGTTTTCTTTTGACCAACTCATCACCGGCAAAAAGGGACAGATGAGTTTCCTGCAGGGTGTCGAAATCATTTTTCAGTCGATATCCTATGGAAATCCTTTCATCGACCATGGCGAAGCTAGGAATAAGTGCATTTTCCAGGGATAGATCGGGTAAGGTTTTTTTTGAACCTACGGAAACGTTGAATATGGGAATCGACTTGGACCTGCATTTTCCAGCCAAAGATAGAACGGGGGGACCTTGATTGGAATTGCCATCCGACCAGACAAGGACAGCCCTGACGTTTTTTTGTTCATCCAAGGCGTTGTTTAGCGCTTCATGAATATTGGTTCTACCCTTGCCAACCTTTGAGCAAAAGCCTTTTTCGATAAAAGTGGAATTTTTCTCAATTTCCAAACGCCATGGTTCAGCGAGCTTTTCCCGAACCCATGCCTCTCTGGTTTGAACTTTACCCTCAGCACGACGGGAGTCTAATGTTTCCATACTTTCCGATTGATCGATAAGACAAACGACCTGAGGTTTTTCCGAGTCAAGCTTTCTGATGACTTTCGTCGGATTGAAAAGAATAGTTATGGACAGTAGGACGGCAACGGTCCGAATGATTTCCCAAATAAACACGGCATTTTTCCTTCCTGACCGAATCCATGTCAAGCGAGACAAAAACAGACTCATTATTAGAGCCAGACCAGCCACAAAAAGCATCCATGGATCCCAATCGAACTTCCAATCTCCAATACTATTCACGATCCAAATCTTTGATTTCTTTCTTCGGCAAGCCCAAAAAGGATTCAGTCAAAAGGGCGCCCAGAACA
>CACMZN010000072.1 GCA_902618175.1 uncultured Verrucomicrobiota bacterium | reverse complement strand
CATATCGATGCGAACTACATTGTTCTCGCTGTCAAACAAGCTCTCCGCGAGCGTCTTTGCCAATTCCGTCTTACCGACTCCGGTCGGACCGAGAAAAAGAAAGGATCCAATCGGACGCTGTGGATCCTTGATCCCGGCGCGTGCCCGCATGATCGCTTCGGCTACCGCATCGACGGCTTCGTTCTGACCAATAACCCTCTGATGCAGGATTCCTTGCAGACGAAGGAGCTTTTCACGTTCGCCTTCGATCAGCTTGGTTACCGGTACTCCGGTCCAACGAGCGACAATGTCGGCAATTTCCTCCGACGTCACTTCTTCCTTGAGAATGGAATCTTCTTTCTTTTCTGCTTTTTCCAGTTCCTCTAATTCCGCTTCCAAGGTCGGAAGTTTGCCATGCTTTAACTCGGCCACCAGATTCAAGTCGTAAGCCCGCTCGGCTCTTTCCATTTCAGCCCGCATGGATTCGATCTGCTCACGCAACACGCGGACGTCATCGATACCTTTGCGCTCGTTTTCCCATCTTCTCTTAATGGTTTCCATCTTGTCCCGGGCATTACCGAGATCCTTGCGCAAATTTTCCAAGCGGTCTTTGCTGGAATTATCCTTTTCCAGTTTGAGAGCCGTTTCTTCAATCTCCAATTGAAGTACGCGGCGACTAATTTCGTCCAACTCTGCAGGCATGCTGTCCAGTTCGGTACGAATCATAGCACAAGCTTCATCCACCAAGTCAATGGCTTTGTCTGGAAGGAAACGGTCCGAGATGTAGCGGTTTGATAGAATTGCCGCATTCACCAGGGCTTCGTCTCTGATATTCACTCCGTGATGAATTTCAAAGCGTTCGCGCAAACCACGTAGGATGGAAATGGTGTCCTCAACGTTGGGCTGGTCCACCAAGACCGTCTGAAAACGCCGCTCCAAGGCGGCATCCTTTTCAATGTGCTGCCGATATTCATTCAATGTGGTTGCTCCTATGCAATGAAGCTCTCCCCTGGCGAGCATGGGCTTAAGCATGTTTCCTGCATCAATTGCTCCTTCCGCCTTTCCTGCGCCCACAATGGTATGCATCTCGTCGATGAAAAGCACGATTCTGCCTTCCGCTTTGCTGACTTCAGTAAGAACCGCCTTAAGTCTTTCCTCAAATTCTCCGCGGAATTTCGCACCCGCAAGGAGAGAGGCCATTTCCAAAGTGAAAATGGTCTTGTCCTTGAGACCTTCCGGAACGTCTCCCCGAACAATTCGCTGGGCAAGTCCTTCGACGATTGCAGTCTTTCCCACTCCCGGTTCTCCTATGAGTACGGGGTTGTTTTTAGTCTTTCGCGAGAGTATGCGTATGACACGACGTATTTCTGCATCCCGACCAATAACGGGATCCAGTTTACCGGCCTTGGCTTGTTCAACCAAGTCGATTCCATACTTCTTGAGTGCTCGAAAAGAGTTTTCGGGAGTTTTGGAGGTCACCTTCTGGCCTCCTCTCAGGCGTTGCAGGTTTTCCTTTATTTTCTTTTCGGAAAGATCAAAATTTTTCAAAAACTGCTTGAAAGTTGCAGGCTTTCCCACTGAAGCCAGTCCCAAGAGAAGATGCTCGGTGCTGACGTAATCGTCCTGCATTTCACGAGAAATACTTTGGCCTTTCTCGACGGATTCCGTCAATGCGGAAGATGCATAAGATCGGGATGTGTTCACGTCACCTGCAATTCTAGGTAAGTTCTTCAATTCTCTTTGCAGAGCAAGTTGCATTGGTGCCGTACCCATACCCATTTCTTCAAGCAAGGCAGGTACAATTCCATTTTCTTGGGCCACAAGAGCAAACAGAAGGTGCCACACCTCCACTTCCTGCTGACCATTGCGCCTGGCGACCTCTCCCATTTCCTTGATGGCAGAAATTCCAAGTTCAGTGAATTTTTCAGGATCAATGTTCATAATGTCCGTGTTGCAAGTTGCATACCGATTTCAAAAACTGAGCAATACACCTTGGGTACCGTCTATTCCAGACTTTCCTTATGGATTTTCTGTCGCAGACCGAGACAATTTAAGAAAACTAACCTACATATGAGACTTTTTGTCGCAGTTTCTCGTCCTCTCAATTTTTTGTTTTTGAAAAAAGAAAATAAAATTCCCATTTGCTGTCGGATTTTTAAAGCAGAAGTCGGTTATGCGAGCTTGTGGAACACCTAATTATTTCCTAGCAAATCAATAGTGATTGCTCTCTTCCCTTCATCCCTACCCTATGATAATTCTGAACTATGTAAATGTTTCCTAATTAAAAAACTCTTACAAGTTGTCCCAAATTCTCAAGCAAGACTCCTTTCTTCAATCATTCTACAAAATCCCATTTTTCTTAAATAAACAAAAATTTGAAACTGAAGGAACGTATACTTTTCATCAACCAGACTTTGGATGAACTTTACCCGGATCCTCCGATTCCGCTGGATCATAAAGACCCTTACACTCTCTTGGTTGCCGTTCTTTTGTCTGCTCAGTGCACGGATGCAAGGGTGAATAAAATAACACCCTCATTATTCGCCATGGCTTCCGATGCCCAAACCATGGCCAAACGCACAGTGGAACAAATCAATAAGATCGTCCGTCCATGTGGCTTGGCTCCAAGAAAGGCAACTGCCATACATGAACTGTCAAAGATTCTGATTGAAAAATATGAAGGAAAAGTTCCGTCATGCTTTGATGCTTTGGAAGAATTACCCGGTGTGGGTCACAAGACTGCTTCAGTAGTAATGTCTCAAGCCTTCGATCATCCGGCTTTCCCGGTGGATACTCACATACACCGTCTGGCTCAGAGGTGGAAATTATCCAGCGGGAGGAGCGTTGTCCAAACAGAAAAGGATTTGAAGCGCCATTTCCCGATACAGAGGTGGAACAAGCTTCACATTCAAATTATTTATTATGGGCGGGAACATTGCCCTGCTCACGCTTGCCATGGGTTGGAATGCATGATTTGCAAGTCTTGCTTTCCACGCAGAAAGTCAAAGGTGCTCTGCAAGAAAACCTAACCTGAGTTAACCAATATCTTAGGTCGAGCGGTTTTCAGGCGATTGACCGCATCCTCGCTTACTCCAGTTTGAAAAAGATACACTTCACGCATGTTTTCCATACCGATAATCAAATCAATGATGGAATCATCTAGTTCAAGGTAGATTAAATTTAGATACTCAAGATGATTGAGTTCCTGCAATCGTTTTATACCTTCCATTGTGATTCCCTCTACTCCTTGCAAAACCAACTTTTTTAGGTTTACAAACTTCAACAGGGTTGAAATTCCCTCATCGGTTATCCTTGAGTCGGTCAAATCGAGTGACACAATATGATTGGAAAGTACAAGGAGAATTCCCAAATCTTGATCTTGAATACTTTTCTCAGGGTCCGCAGGAGAAATGATTCTGACTCCTTTTTCATTCTCCACAGAGGAAATTCGTATACCGGAGGATTTGAGCAAATTCCCGGTATTTTCATCCAAGAGAATTTCGGAAATGTTTTTAGGTTCCTGTATGGCAACCGTTTTCTCAGACTTGTTAATTCCTTCGGAAAAAGAAAGGATTTCATCCACCGGAACTCCGAATTTTCTTAGAATGGGAGCGACTCTGTCAGGCATGATGAAGAGAGCCCCAACGATGCTGGCAATCGAGAGGAAAAGTAGAAAACAGAAAACTAGAATCGTGGAAAAAATTCGCGAAAAAATACTTTTCTTAGGTTGTACGATTATGGTTTGAGGTTGATTCAAACCCTTGAGTTTTTTCGATTTTTTTCCGCTGGAAGATCTTCTGCCCGTTGTCTTTACTTTTGGTTCCGTCCTGGAAGAACTCGGCTCCTGCCTCGTAGATACAGACTGGTCTTGGTTTTCTCCAAGAGTCTGGGAAGCAGGTACGCCTAGACCGGTTTGATGGGTAAGAATTCCCAGAACTTCTGGGAGTGTCTTCCATTCAGACGATCCTTCCAGAAGGGCAAAATCACTGGTCAAAAGTTGGCCGCCGTTCAAATA
>CACMZN010000071.1 GCA_902618175.1 uncultured Verrucomicrobiota bacterium | reverse complement strand
TGTGACCATCACGGATGACGGTCTTCACGATGGAGCTGCGGAAGTGTTCACCGTAAGCGGAGGCCAATTCGGATCTCCGTACTACACCTTCCAGGACAGTAACGGGCAGACACCTGACTTTGATACCCTTACTTTAATTCGCGGATCCACCTACATGTTCGTCAACGGCGGGATATCCGCAAGCCACCCTTTCATGATTGGAGAATCCTTTGGAGACACGAGTTCTCCTCATGTTTTCGGAGATATTTTGGATTCCGCCAACTTGGATTCAAAAATCACTTTGGTGATTCCCTCCGACTTCAATGGAACTTTAATCTATTACTGTACGGCTCACCCTTCCATGCAAAAAGCTTTTCTCATAGGCGATCCCGTAACCAACGCCACTCCAAGCAATCTGGTTGCCTCGGGTCTCTCGGTTGCGGAGAACCAACCTGCGGGAACAGTAATTGGGGAATTCATCGCGACCGATCCGGATGCGGATGCGACCCTGAACTACAGCTTGGTCAGCGGAGTGGGTAGCACCCACAATGACTTGTTCTCATTGGAAACGAACGGAACATTGAAGACTGCGTTTACCTTTGATTACGAAT
Organism: uncultured Verrucomicrobiota bacterium; assembly: GCA_902618175.1. Classification (GTDB taxonomy): domain Bacteria; phylum Verrucomicrobiota; class Verrucomicrobiia; order Opitutales; family Seribacteraceae; genus Seribacter. The sequence continues at coordinate 3,511 of CACMZN010000071.1, read as the reverse complement.
CTAATGCCTCGACCTATGCAATCCGCGTGGAAGCCAGAGACGAATACAATGCCACCGTGGAAGATTCCTTCTCCGTGTTTCTCACCAACATAAATGAATATCCTGTAATGGATCAGGCCGGTCCTCTGAGCTACACGTTGAACGAGGATTCGAGCCTGAACTTGGACTTGAACGCGACTGATTTGGACAGCGGGGAAGTGCTTGTCTGGAGCCTGTCGGTGAGGTCAATCCATGGAACCGCCACTATTGATTCCACCAGCGGGTTGATGATCTACTCGCCCCATGCGGACTACAACGGTAGCGATTCGCTAACCGCGTTGGTCACGGATGATGAAGGTCTGACTGATTCCGTTGTGGTCAATCTAACAGTGAACGGGGTGAACGACGCGCCAGTGATCACACAGGGAGACGGACCGCTGAATGCTGGACTGATGGAGGATGGTTCCTGGACGCTGGATCTGATTGCCACGGATTTGGAGGAGGATGTTCTGACCTGGAGCCTGTCGATGGCTCCTTCAAATGGGACCGCCACCATCGATCCGTCCAGCGGGGTTGTCATGTACCAACCGGATGCGGATTTTGTTGGCGCCGACAGCCTGACGGTTGCAGTCAGCGATGGATCACTGAATGATTCGGTGGTGATCAATCTGGACGTCATGGCAACCAATGACGCTCCAGTGATGGATCAGGTCGGTCCTCAGAGCTACACGTTGAACGAGGATTCGAACCTGAGCTTGGACTTGAACGCGACTGATTTGGACAGCGGGGAGGTGCTTGTCTGGAGCCTGTCGATGACACCAACCCATGGAACCGCCACCATTGATTCCACCAGTGGTTTGATGATCTACTCGCCCCATGCGGATTACAACGGGAGCGATTCGCTTACCGCGTTAGTCACGGATGGTGAAGGTCTGACTGATTCGGTTGTGGTCAATCTAACGGTGAACGGGGTGAACGACGCGCCGGTGATCACACAGGGAGACGGACCGCTGAATGCTGGACTGATGGAGGACGGTTCCTGGACGCTGGATCTGAATGCCACGGATTTGGAGGAGGATGTTCTGACCTGGAGCCTGTCGATGGCTCCTTCAAATGGGACCGCCACCATCGATCCGTCCAGCGGGGTTGTCATGTACCAACCGGATGCGGATTTTGATGGCGCCGACAGCCTGACGGTTGCAGTCAGCGATGGATCGCTGAATGATTCGGTGGTGATCAATCTGGACGTCATGGGAACCAATGACGCTCCAGTGATGGATCAGGCCGGTCCTCTGAGCTACACCTTGAACGAGGATTCGAACCTGAGCGTGGACTTGAACGCGACTGATTTGGACAGCGGGGAGGTGCTTGTCTGGAGCCTGTCGATGACACCAACCCAGGGAACCGCCACCATTGATTCCACCAGTGGTTTGATGATCTACTCGCCCCATGCGGATTACAACGGGAGCGATTCGCTTGCCATTCAGGTTACTGATGGATTTGAATCGGACTCGGTTACTATTCAACTTTTCATTATCCCGACGAACGATTCACCTGTCGATTTGACTGCAACTTCTTCCTTGTCCGTTCTTGAAAATCAAACGATTGGGCAATTTATCACCAATTTTTCCGCCACCGATCCTGATCAAGAAGCAGCTTTGCAATATCAACTCTTGGATGGGTTGGGAGGAGAAAGTAATGCGTTGTTCCAACTGGAAGCAAATGGAACTCTTCGAACGGCTGCAGTTTTTGATTTCGAGGAAAATGCCTCCCCCTACTCCATTCTCGTGGAGGTCAGGGATGAGGAAAACGCCAGCCTGGCGGAGGTGTTTTCCATAGAGGTTGAAAACCTAAACGAAGCGCCCTTGCTTTCTGGTTCATCCCTCTACACCATCTCGGAAAATGATTCCACTACCGTGTTTTCACCAATGGCCGTGGATCCGGATCAAGATGTTCTTCTATTCAGCAAATCCGGGCCGGATTCGGATAAGTTTGCCCTAAACGTTTCCACAGGCGAATTCAGCTTTGTCTCGCCACCTGATTACGAAGCGATGGATTCCAGTTCCTATGATCATACCTATTCCCTCACCATTACCGCCACAGATGGAGTCTTCACCACCGAACAGGTTTTCCAAATAGAAGTAACCGATTTGCCTGAGTTGCAGAACCTAAACCTTTATGCTGGTATCGGTGGAATTGTAACCGGACAGGGAGAATATCCATACGGGACGGTTGTTACTGCTACCGCGACGCCTTCGGATGGTTATCATTTCGTGAACTGGGAAGGTCTTGCCTTGAATGATCCAAGTCAGGAATCCTTTTCAATAATCATGAATTCGGAATTCAATGCCACTGCCATTTTCGCAATCGACAACAACCCACCCGCACTGGCGGAAACTTCGGTCTTGAGTTTTCAGGAGAATCTTCCCCCGGGAGCATTCATTGCGGATCTGAATGGTTCCGATCCGGATGGTGATTCCATAAGTTTCTCGTTGGTCGAGGGAACGGGCAGTGAAAACAATTCCCTTTTCGTCCTCGAAGAGAATGGTACCTTGCGCACGAATGATACCTTCGATTTTGAGTTTGATCCGATTTCCTATGTAATCCGAGTGAGAGTCTCTGATTCACTTGGTTCCTGGGTGGAAGGTGAATTGCAGCTTTCTTTGCTCGATGTGGACGATGAATTGCCCGTCCTTTTACTGACCGAAGAACTCGAGCTTGTCCACGAAGCAGGATCGATCTTCATGGATCCGGGTGTACCATGGAGCGACAATGTGGACGGCACCGGTACGGCATCGGCTGAAGGTACGATTGACTCAAATACTCCAGGTACTTATCTGCTTAACTACTCCTACGTTGATTCTTCGGGCAATGCTGCGAATCCAGTCATCCGTACCTTGAGGGTAGTCGATTCCACCCCCCCCTCGCTTAGCTTGCTGGGAGAACAGACTGTTATCCATGAGGCGGGCTTTCCCTATGTGGATGCCGGCGCCAATTGGACGGACTTGGTGGACGGAAACGGATCAGTTGCAGGAGAAGGTTCGGTATTCGCCGGGATGCCTGGAGTCTACTCCTTGACCTATGCCTACGTTGATTCTTCAGGTAATGCTGCGGATCCGATCAGCCGGACGATTCAGGTGATCGACTTTTCTCAGCCTTCTTTGAGCCTGGTGGGATCTGATTATGTCATTCTTGAGGCGGGTTTTCCCTTTGTGGACGAAGGGGCGCTTTGGACGGATCTGGTGGATGGAACCGGGACGGTGACGGGAACCGGGTCGGTGGACGTCTCGATTCCCGGCGACTATGCCTTGAGCTATGCCTTTGTTGATTCTTCGGGCAACGCCGCGGATCCGATTACCCGCCTGGTGCAGGTAGCGGATGGTACTGCGCCGGTCCTGACTCTGGTGGGCGAGGAGTTGATCCTGCATGAAGCGGGCACGGTCTATGAAGAGGCGGGGGCGCTTTGGACGGACCTGGTGGATGGAACCGGGACGGTGACGGCAACCGGGTCGGTGGACGTTTCGATTCCCGG
>CACMZN010000070.1 GCA_902618175.1 uncultured Verrucomicrobiota bacterium | reverse complement strand
GTCGAATCCATCCTATATTCTCACTATCGTGCACTAAAAGTAGACGAAGTTCTCTCCCAATCAGGCCTTGCCATGACACTGGAGGCGGAGTTGGATTTACACATGACTGACTTTGCTTGGGATGCGGACATATATTCGATCAGGCAAAGCGACTCCGAAAGCGTAAACCCGGCGATCTTCGAAGTAGTATTTGAATCTAATCCCAAGAAACAAGAAAGCTTGTCCATTTCATACGGTTCCAAGAATGGGAGGTTGGTTTTTTCAGATGTTGGCTTGGATTCCAATGCTACCGACCAAGCAGTGGAGTTGGGAATGGATGTCGAGGAAACTTGCGAAAATTTGACCAATGCCCTGAAGAAAGCTGGCTTCGACTTCTTGGTTGAATCCAAGAAACCAAAGTCCATTTTCATCATTCCTAAAATGGACAAACTTCCAGCCAAGTATCCACAATTTTCTTCCTCGTCTGATGGAATCATCCTTAAAGATATATTGTTTGATGATCTCTCTGATTTCTTTCAAGATAGAAAGGCAAGTGAAGTATTTACCAGTCCTCCCCGGACAGTTGCGAGTGCGATAACTTTCTCACCTGAAGATTTTCTTACTCTTCCGTCCGAACCTGATGAAGCAAGAATGAAGTCATATTTTGAAAGAAATAGGCTGGAATTCGAGAAAATACCAAGTTTTCAAGTTAATAGTGAGTCGAATGATTCCATCGAGATGGAGGAAAGTGAAATTCCAGCACACATTGCCGATACCAACACAAGTCAAGAAAATCAGTCATTATCTTCTTCTACTACAACTGTGGATGATAACGGATCTTTGGTGCCAGAAGTAACCTTTGATCAAGTGAAAGATCAAGTACGGGAGAGAATAATGGAAGGTGACCGAATCGATGCGGAGCGCTATGCGGAAGACGAGGCAAGGGAGCAAGCCATGATTTTTCTTGACGGTTTGAATACTCTTGGAGATTCACTGAGCGAAAAGTACGATACTTATTCCAAAAGGAGAAATTCTACTGAAGTCACTAAATTTCTTGCTGAATCTGGTGGTAAGATTAGGACCATATCATTTGCCAGGAGAGATATGGCTGTGCAAGGATCAATACTTGGTTTGCAAAGAAGAGAAAGCGAAAGGAGATCGAACCGTCAACCCTTGGAGGATGTAGAGGCTTTGAATGAGAGAATCTTCTTTACGCGTTCGATTCGAAAAAGTCGGGACGGATTCGTTGTTTTTGTCTTAGATGGAAAAACCGAAAGATCTCAGATTTCATTTGATGAAGTTTCCTATTCATTGCTCTATGAAGAGTTTTCTAAAAATTATAAGACTAATATTTTTTCCAATCTGACTGATGAAGTCTTCGAATCCCTTTGCGAGTCTAATTCGACTGATTTTTCAAGGGGTAGATTGGTAAGTGTAAAAACCAAAGACAAAAGGGGTGTGACTTCCTTTTATACTACCAAATCTGCGAAAATCTCTTCCGATCTGCAAGAACTTGAAGATGAACGCCAAGCCATATCCAAAGCAGAGAGAGAGACCAATGCAACTGCACTGCAGATTAGGAAAAAAGTTTTCATTGATGATCGAATTAATTCTTTGAGAACAAAACAAAGTGAATTGAACAGGGATAGGGTTTTGGCCAATAAATTGGTTGAAGCATGCCCAGACTTGGAACCAAATTCGCTCTGGAGCGAACTGCAAAGAAGCCAAAACGAAGCAGTTTTTGTTCGACTCAACGATGTGTATGCCATCAGGGGAAAGATTCTTGATTCGGATATGATTAATGACCGAGTTAAAGACCTTGAACTCGCAAAAGCAGAAACTGCCCGAGATCGTATTCTCAAGTCTCTGAAATTACGAGAGTTGCGAACTGATTGAGGAATTAATTTTTTTCCAAGCAAGAAAAAATTCCTTATTCCCGTCGGTTCCCGTTGGTTCAGCAGGGATTTCTGCAATCAGGCGACATCCTTTCAAGTTCTCTTCTGAATACCGCTTGATCTCCAAAACAACCCTTTTTCTTATTTCTTGGCTTTTGATTATTCCACGACAACGATCCGCCTCTTCCTTAAGACATTCGAATTGAGGTTTGACCAAACTTATGAGGATTCCCTCCCGATCAACGAATTCCCATGCTTTGGGCAATACTTTTCGCAAGGAAATAAAAGACAAATCCATTACTACAAGAGGGAAGGGAGCTCCTATGATTTCCTTTTTATTGAGGTGACGAAGATTGGTTTTTTCCAAGTTCGTCACACGTGAGTCCTTCCTTAATTTGTAGTGCAATTGCCCATGACCTACATCGACGCAGGTCAGTTGGGACGCTCCTGCTTGAAGAAGACAATCGGAAAAACCTCCGGTGGAAGCACCTAAATCGAGGAGATGCTTGTTGGGAACACTGATTCCAGATTTTTTTAAAAAATTTTCCATTTTCAACCCCCCCCTACCAACATATGGCATGCTTCTATGGATTGAAACTGCCGAATCAAGGGGAATGAGTTTTGCTGCTTTATCAAGTTTTTGGGTCCCCAAACGAACTTGTCCGGCAATTATGAATGCTTTTGCCTGAGTTCTGCTGGAGCAAAGTCCCTGTTTGACCAATACTTCGTCCAAGCGATCTAGTGCGATTTTTTTCATCCAGACCGTGTAACTATTATGAAAGGAGGAAAAGGAATCAATGATTTCCTAATCCATGAGATCGAATTCCAAAGATAATGGGAAAAAAAACTTGACTAAGTGGGTTAAAATGGCAAGAAATGGTTAATTATGGGAGTTTTAGGCTAAATGGTTTTTAAGCATGTCGGAAACTGGTACAATGTTTTTTGTGGGAGAATTCGTCCACGCTTTGGATGCCAAGGGGAGGGTTACCATTCCTTCGAAGTGGAGAATTACGGGTGGGGACAATACCTACCTTGCTCTTCCGAATCCCGGAGGATACATCACGGTCTATCCTCCCAAAATGGTTTCTCGTCTAGAATCAAAAGTTGCGGAAGCCAGCTTGAGCGACGCAAGAGCTCAAGTTCTTCTCATGGAACTTTTTTCGAAAGCTCATTCCTTTGGTTGCGACAAACAAGGAAGAATTAATTTAAATGAGAAAATTCTTGAGCATGCTGGAATCAGGGGAAAGGCTGTGTTGGTAGGAAACTTTTCAGCTTTTGCTATCTGGTCTGAGGAAAGGTATGAATCCAGAGAAACTACCGATGAGAGAAATATTTTTGATGCGATGAGGGAGTTGGGATTGTGATGAAGAAAAGCGTAAAGGGAGCGGCAATTAGGGAGGTTGCTCCTCATGGGGGAAAATACGCAGGGCAACAATCTCCTCTCCCTCGCGTTTTAACTGGCGCGGGTAAATGGTGGAAAATGGGAAAAATTAATGTATTGTGGAGCGGCTGAATTTATTTGTGTTCCTTCGACGGTGATACATGTACCCGTCTTGCTCGATGAGTGCATGAGCTTTCTGGCTCCGCAGGACGGTAGCTCATTTGCTGATTTGACGTTTGGAGGAGGTGGTCACACCAGAGCATTGCTTTCCTCTGCCAAAGAAGTCGACATTTTTGCAATGGATTGTGACCCCGACGCAATCGAAAGAGCGGAAAAGGTGAAGAAAGAGTTTGGTGAGAGGTTTCGTTTCGAAGATTCCAGTTTTGTGGACTTGGATAAATTCTGCAGTGAAAATGATTTTGACGGTGTTCTGATGGACTTGGGCATTTCTTCTTTTCAACTTTCGAAACCTGAAAAAGGTTTTTCCTTCAAACTGGATGCTCCCATAGATATGAGGTTAAATCCCCGCGTTGGTCAGAGTGCAGCCGAGTTTCTCGAAACTGCATCTCGTGAAAGTCTTGTTCGGGCGGTTCGCGAGTATGGTGAGGAGAGAAGATGGAACCGCGTCGTCAATGCGATTGTTGAGGCAAGGGGTTCAGGTGTGTTAAGTCGAACGACAAGTGCGGCGAAATTGGTCGCTGAAGCAGTAGGGGGGTTTCGCAAAAGGCAAAGAATTCACCCGGCGACAAAGACTTTTCAGGGAATAAGAATCGCCATCAACGGAGAACTGGAATCTCTAGCGGTTGCCTTGCCCAAGGCTTTCCGATCCCTTAAGGTTGGTGGTACGCTAGCAGTAATATCATTTCATTCTTTGGAAGATCGAATGGTCAAGAGATTTATGAGAAAGGTCGCAGGGAGACCGGTTCACAGGATGGATGACTCCTATGTTCAGGATCGTGTTTCGTTTGCCGAATTGATTCAGAGTAAAGCCGTCTTTCCTACGAAAGCAGAAGTGACTTCCAACCCTAGGAGCAGATCTGCTCGTTTGAGAGTTCTCAAAAAACTTGGTCAGGTTGAGTTGTGAAAAAGACCACTTTGTTCTCAATTCTTCTGGTCGTTTCCTTTTTGGGAACCGGAGCGATTGGAATTGTCAGTTTGAGAATGAACATATCTAGAGTTGCAAAGCATTGCGGAGAACTTGAAGATCGGAGAGAGATAGTATCCAGAGAAGTACAAGAACTAAGGGCGCTTCGTTCCAGAATCCTCCGCCCTTCGACTCTGGCTTCAA
>CACMZN010000069.1 GCA_902618175.1 uncultured Verrucomicrobiota bacterium | reverse complement strand
CTTACAGGCAAAGCATTTAAAGACTTAACCTTCAATGAATCCACCTAAAATTATTCTCTTAACTCATGAATATCCTCCATTTAGAGGTGGTGCGGGGATTTATTGCGAGGAAATCGCTTATGCATCCATTCAATTGGGATTAAACCTTGAAGTGTGGGCTCCCAAGGGATCCTTGAAATCGCCAGATAAAAGAGTTTCTCTTCTCCCATTCAAAGGATCACAAAGTGTTGTTTCTTCGATGTTTTTGATATGTGAATCAGCCAAACGATTTCGAAATCTTCCTCAAGACACCATCATTCATCTCGCTGAGCCCGGTAGTTTGAGAGCCTTCCTACGCTTTGGCTGGGTCCTTCGAAGAATGCCTCCTTATTTCATAACCATTCATGGTTCCGAGATTGTTAAATTTTCAAAAAATCCTTTGGAGTCCTTCCTTTTTCGAAGGTTTTTGCTTGGAGCAAAACGCATACACGTAATGTCGAAATTCAACAAACACGCTCTCTTGCAAATTTGTCCAGAAATCGAGACAAGAATATTCACTATACCTGGAGCTCCTGCTCGTAGAATATTGCCCACAGGTGATTGCAAACTAAAAAAGGGAAACCGGTTGATAATCTTGTGCGTCGGAAGAATTCACCCCAGAAAAGGACAAGATAAGTTATTGCAAGCCGTTATGAAACTTCCCTCCGCCTTAATTCGTAAAATTGAACTTCGGCTAATTGGTCCAATCATATGCAAGAAATTCTTCAAAAAACTTAAGAGGCAAGCGAAGGATTTGGATTGTAAGGTTGAATTTCTTGGTGATTTGAATGACCATGAACTTTCCGCTCATTTTCAGAATTCAAATCTCTTTGCTCTCGTATCCATGCCAAGAAATGAAAGTATTGAGGGATTTGGATTCGCCTACTTGGAGGCATCCGCACATGGTTTGGCTATACTAGCTCACAGATTTGGTGGAGTGGAGGATACTGTAAAACATGAGGAAACTGGAATTCTAGTGGATCCCTATTCCGAAGACGCCCTCCCTGAAAGTTTGGAACTTTTACTGAAAGATAAGGAATTACGAGAACGCCTTGGTAGGAATGGCAAAAAATGGGCAAATGCTCATACTTGGAAAAAGACCGCTAGCCTAACGTATCTACGAAATTAGAGAATGTCTGCAAAAGCAGGTTTAAGTCGATTGAAAAACCAAGATCCAAGAAAAAGCATCAAAATTCCAATACACCATGCATAGGCAATCGAACCCCAGTTTGGATTTCCTTGCCACAAAACCACTTCGCGAAGCGAATCAATGATTTGCAATAGGGGATTCCACTGGAGGAAGTTCCAAATCAAAGGCGCAGTTTTCTGAACCTTCTCCGCAGAGTAAAAAACTCCACTTGAGTAGAGTAATGCCAAACCGAGAAAAGAGCCTAATTGACCGACGTCACGGACAAATACCCCCAGTGCCGAAAAAAACCAAGACAAACCCATGGCAATGAGAAAAACGGGAGCCAGAATCAGGGGTAGAAAAATGATAGAAACGGAGATTTCAGAACCCACGATCAAGATTCCGACAAGGCATAGTCCAATCCCAATGATCAGATCATAGGCGAGAGCGCCAACCATGGCAGCCGGTAGAATTTCCAATGGAAAAACAACTTTTTTAACGAAATTTGGATGACCTACGATTATTCCCGGCGAAGTTCCTATTATACCAGATACCAATCCCATCACGCTCAAACCCAGAAAAACTCCCAAGGCATAGTCTATGGTCGACTCTTCTGGCGAGTCGGTGAATCTACCACCAAAAACCACACCAAATGCAAACACATACAAACTCAGCATCAATAGTGGATTGAGAAACAACCAAAATGCCCCCAGTAAGCTACCTCTATGTCTGGATTTGACGTTTCGCAAAAGAAACTGCCAGAACAAGTCATTCTTACGAAAAATATTTAAAATGGGATCCATTCCAATCAAGTCATTCAGTTTTCATTGATTACTTTGAAGAGAAGACCAACTATAGGAGTCGTAATTAAAATAAGTGAAATTACTGAAACGGGATTGGTCGGGATCGACGTAAATCCATCCCTTCAGCTCATTTGAGTATAGATATGGATAATAGACAAACGAAGTCCACAACCAATTCATTCCATCAATCCAAAACCAAACTTCATCGTCCGATTGGGCAGTCGAATAGAACCAGCCAAACTCGTAATGGAAATTCCAGCCGTTTTCATAAGGCAAAAAGGCTCCGAACCAGTCATATTTTCTCCAATTACCAATTCCGACCATTTGGGCATTTGACCAAGAAGGCAAACTTTCACGCAACCATGACATGTGGCTTAGCAATCTGGTAAAAATCGTAACGTCCCCGTAGGTTGAATCATCCGAACCGTAGGAAACCACGCCATGAACCCGCCAAGCATTTTCAGTTCGGAGAAAACAGGGTGCTCCGCTATCCCCTACTGCAGTACTTGATTCCAAAGAAACCGGGAAAGGTGAACTGGTTCCGGTGCCAAGGTTGTCGATAGTCGGCTGATCGGCTCCCAATGCATTGGAATCATTAAGATGAGAATCAAAGTCAAAAGCGAGAATTCCACCCCATTCCTCCTCTCTCAACCCCTTGACGGGAATTGATTCAATGGATCGATCCAAGATGTTCCGTCCCGCATATTTCTTAGAATTTGAGGAGTCCACTTCTCCTCCAACTCCATCAACAAGGCTACCGAAACCTATGTGAAAAAGATTCAACCCAATCAGTTCTTGGTTTAAAAAAGGGAGACGAGCTGGTTTAATTCCGACCACAGCCTTCTCTAAAGATACCAGTACCAAATCCACACCTAAGAGGTCGCCATCTCCCAGTGGTAGATTTGAAGTTTGTCTAATGATCCATGTGGGATGAATCTTAAAGGAAGAAATTTTGTGCTTGGTCTCCTGAGTTGCTCTTTCAAAATCGTCTGCCAAAGTAAATGTCCAGTCTTTTGGATCTGGATGATCTTTGAAACTATTTTTTACAATGTGTGCAGAAGAAACCGCAAGCTTTGGGGATATTAGAGTGGCAGTCCCAATCAATCCATCTGTTGAAACCAAAGCCCCGACAGAAGAGAAATCGGGATAAGATTTTGATGCCTCATAAGGCGTTTCATTAAGAGCTAACTTCCTATGATGTTCCCATGAGTTAAGAGCGGTTTTTCCAATTCTTCTTGGAGATTCCAAAGTAAAGCCAACTTTGGAAAGAAAAAGAAAAATTAAAATGAAAGGAATATTCTGTTTAATCACGCACAGGTATGATGTTCGGCGGAGGCGTAGGAGGAAGAATGTTTGGAGGAGGTGGGGGCGGAGGAAGATCATCAAGATTGATTTCATTTGAAGTTGTTTCGTCTTCAACTGGATCGAATTGATTTTCAGCGGTTTGCTGAACTTGTCCAGTATTGTTGAAATTTGGCGCTTGAATGAGATTTGCCGGATTTTCCGAAATCCGATTACCTCCTCCTCCAGTTGCTGGACTTGAAGTTTGAATTCTTCTCGGAACTGCCCCAGCGTAGACGGGCGAAGTTCCGGGAAACATTAGATTCGTAGTATCGGATGCTTGCCTTTCATTCGATAATGCATTTTTTCTATTAATCAGCCAGGGAGGTAGTGTTGGTGTCTCGGTCGGCTTTGGCGGCATATAAATGGGCGCAGTGGAAGCTTTGGTTCCTTTTGAACTGGGAATCGGAAGACCAGCGATGGTTGACTTCGGTAGTGAGGACTTGGGTGAAGGTGAGGACTTGGATTCTAGCAGGGACATTGAGAAAGTTTGGCCATCAAATAAAATTGTTATGGTTTCGGTTTCCAAATCGAATTCGCTGACTTCAAAGTTTTCGAAAGTTGCTTCGTTCAAGGCAATCCATTCTCCATGGTTTGATTTCTTGTTGAACAAGCAAAAAAAGGGCTCTCCCTTGAGTAGAAAATATCCACGGAATTCAATCTCACGAGAAATGTTCACTTGAGGAATTTTTGTGCGACCGGCATCAATCGGTACAGAGGGTGCTGGCTTTTGATTTGAACCTGGTCTTAAGAAAGGATTAATTGAAACTGATGCCATTCCCGGTAAATGACTAAGTGACAAACACATCAGCAAACATAGGGAATAAATAATCACCACTTCATCATGACGTAGGATGGAGACTAAGGCAAGGGGACAAAACCTATCCATAGATGAGACTGAAGGATCGATAACCGATGTAGATCCCTCCCAAAGTCCCACCTAAACTTAGACAAGCATAGAGGGCAGAATGCATCCATGCCCCGATCTTGATCAAATTGAACAAATCCATTCCAAAAGTGGAAAATGTCGTGAATCCCCCACAAACGCCCACAATCCAAAAAGCTTTGTAGTATTCTTGGTTGGCAGACTCTGCAAATATCCTCGTTAAAAAACCGATCAGAACCGCTCCACCCAGATTAACTAAGAGAGTTGGCCAAGGTGAAAAGGCCTGAAGGAAATGGGAAAATACTCCCCGTAACACTGATCCTAATGCACCTCCCAATCCCATGAGGAGGATATGTATGAAACCCATGAGTTGAATTTTAAAAGGAAAAATTCAAGAGGCAACTTCCTCTTTTTCTTTTTCGGTCAACTCTTCCTGGTCTTCTTCGGGTTCTTCAATGGCAGCTTCCTCCAGCGAATTGTAACGAAGTACTCTTTGATTCTTGGGTAGAGGGGATAAGTTGACGATTATAAATCGACCGCTTAATTTGGGAGTGTCGTCCGCTTTGCCGACACCTTCCAGATCTTTGATCGCCTGCTTGACCAAATCCATGCCCAGATTTATATGCTCCATCTCCCGACCACGAAACATCAATGTGATTTTAAGCTTGTTGCCCTGATGCAAAAATTTCTCTGATCTTCGAAGTTTTGTGACGTAATCATGCTCCTCAATCCGCGGGCGAAACTTAGCTTCTTTAATTCTTTTCGCAGACTTTTCCTTATTTCTCTTATTCTTACTCAACTCGTACTTATATTTTCCAAACTCAAGAATACGACAAACAGGAG
>CACMZN010000068.1 GCA_902618175.1 uncultured Verrucomicrobiota bacterium | reverse complement strand
TTCCGATGATGGTGCTCGTTACATAGGTGAATTTGCTATTGCCTTCAATCCGAAGATAAAGAACCCAATGCTCGACATTCTCTTTGATGAAAAGATCTCAGGTTCTTTTCATTTTACTCCTGGTCAAGCTTATGAAGAGGCAAACAATGGTAACAAATCACAGGTTCATTGGGATATGGTAAGCATACAAAGACCTGAATGGGGTGGCGGTGAGATCTGGTTTGATGGTGAATTGATTCGCAAAGATGGTCTTTTCGTAGTCGCTGACCTGCTGGAGTTAAATCCTGACTACTTATTGTGTTCCTAACCTTTTGGGTCAATCCGTGATTTGCTTGGAAAAGAAAAAATTCATTGAGTCCTTGCCTAAGACTGAAACTCATCTGCATATTGAAGGAGCTTTGCCATGGGAAATGCTTTTGGAGAAAGACTCCAAAAGATTTGGCTTGCAATCTGAATTCCGAAAAAAACAGTTCAGATACGAGAGTTTCGAACAGTTTGAGTCAACACTCATCGAACATGCGCTCTTGATATTTGATTCACCCGAATCCTATCATGAGGCGTCTAAATTGATATTTGAAAAGCACCTTGATCAAAACGTTCGCTATGTTGAGATTAGTTTCCACGCCGGAATGATTGAAATTCTAAAGATTCCAGGCGAGGAAATAGTTGAAGCCATTCATTCTGCAATTCCTCATGGTCTAAAGGTGAAAATCTTCATTGGAATCAGTAGAAATGCCTACAATTCCTATTTGTCGCCCCAGTTGGAGAAAGCCCTAGTAGATTGGGACTATCTTGCAGGTATCGATCTGCATGGTCTGGAGTCGTTGCCTTTGGAAGATTGGACCGTTCCTTTTTGGAACAGGGCCGCTGAGAATGGAAAAATTTTAAAGGCACATGCTGGTGAATTTGGGCCTGCTGAAAATATTTCACATGCCATTGATTACATGGGCGTAAGGAGAATTCAACATGGGGTGCGGGCTATCGAAAATGAAGAAGTATTGAAGCATGTCATCAAACTTGGAGTTGTCTTGGACATGTGCCCGATTAGTAACTATAAGCTTAAGGTCGTAAATGACTGGGCAAGTCATCCATTGAAGACATTCTTGGATATGGGGATTAGTTGTACGATTAGCACGGATGATCCTTTCTCCTTTGGTAATTCCCTGACGGAAGAATATGAGACCTGCATCGACAAACTCGGTTGTTCACTTGCTGACCTTGCAACATTAGCAAAAAATGGATTCGAAGTCGCTGATATCGAACTTGGCGAAAAAAAATCTCATCAAAAAGAAATAAACGACTTGCTCGTTGAATTTCTTTCTTCGAATGGCAAGTGAACTTTTCCGATGCCCCGTTGGTTCAAAAGGAAGAATTGATTCAATCCTATCTGAATCCTTTCCTTCGATCAGCCGAACTTGGATCAAGAGAGCGATCGAAGAAGGAAGAGTTTCACGAAAGGATGGATCCTTAGTTGAACCGAAGACCAAAGTCACTGCAGGGCAGGAATTCCGCATTGATTTGACCAGACCCGCAACTCTTCCACTCGAGCCTTTTAATTTTCCTCTGAACATTCTTTATGAAAACAAGGATGTTCTTGTTGTGGACAAGGTTTCTGGAATGGTTACACACCCAGCAGAAGGAACTCCCTCCAATACCTTAGTGAACGCTCTTCTCCATGCTCGTCCTGAAGAAATTTGTCCTATCGGAGCTCCCAATCGTCCTGGCATCGTTCACCGCCTGGATAAGGAGACGAGTGGAGTAATCGTGGTTGCAAAGACAGAAAAAGCCCATCAAGCCCTTGTCTCACAGTTTTCTACCAGACAGACCAAAAAAAGATACCTTGCACTCGTTTCTGGGAAATTAAGGAAAAGAAAAGGGAAATTCCAACTTTCTATCGGCAGACATCCGAAAAACAGGGTAAAGATGGCAGTTTGCGAGGACGGAAAGCCAGCCCTGACCTATTGGAGAGTCAAGACTTTATACGAAGAGGGTTTCAGTCTTGTTGATTGTGAAATAGAAACGGGAAGAACTCATCAAATTAGAGTGCACTTTTCGCACGCATCACACCCATTGGCAGGTGATAAAACCTATGGATACAGGGTTGGCCTCAGTAAAAGTCCAATTTTCTCAAGAGTCATGCTTCACGCATTTGAATTAAGTTTTTGCTTGCCGGGCACTGATCAACCAAAGCTTTTTCGAGCCAATCCACCAGAGGACTTCACGATTCCTCTCCAAGAATTAACCCCACTTGACGAAGAGACCTGCTAACTCCGAACTTCATTGGTCAGATCATCTATAATCAATTCGTATGCTTCTTCGACATCATTGACGATCCTGAAAAGATCGATGTCTTGAACAGAGATGACTCCCCATTCGATGAGGTGATCAAAGTTAATCAATCCATCCCAAAACTCCTTTCCAAAGAGATAAATCGGCATTCGCTTGTTAAGCTTCTTTGTTTGAATGAGAGTAAGGGTTTCGAATAATTCGTCCATGGTTCCGAATCCACCGGGAAAAACCACCACCGCCTTCGCATGATAAAGAAAGTAGAATTTACGAATGAAAAAATAATGAAATTCGAAGGACAGTTCTTCCGAAGCAAACTCATTGATTCCTTGTTCGAATGGCAAACTGATACCGTATGCAATCGAATTGCATCTCATTTCGTGCGCTCCTCGATTTGCCGCCTCCATCATCCCGGGTCCTCCTCCGGAACAAATGTGATGCTTTTCAGGATTTGAAACTGAACCCCAGGCAGAAAGCTTACGGGAAAGTGAAAGAGCCTTATCATAATATTCTGATAATTTTACCAATCTCTTCGCTTTCTGTAATTCGTGTTCCAGTTGAGGTTTAGACCTATTTTCTGCACGCATTTTCTTTTCCAACTCCGCAAGATCTTGGATTGCTATCTTCTTTTCCTTGGATCGCGCCGAACCAAAGAAAACTATGGTGCTGGTTACTTTTTTTTGCTTGAGTTTTGAATGGGGTTCGATCAATTCGCACAAAACGCGAATGGATCGAGCGTCACTGCTATTTAGGAATTCAATGTTTTCATATGATTTGCTTGGTTGATTTGTCATCATTTCATATTCAATCCAATGATGGAAATTGGAAGGTGAAAGAAGGAAAAAAAAGCAAATAAATCATTAAAGTACCTAAGCCAGTGACCGATTATTTGGAATAGCCGCATGGATGTGGCCAGTCTGACAGAGATTCGATCCAACAGGAGGTAGGTTAGAATCACAAACATTACTCTTCTTCGAAAGAGTGCAAAAAATTAGTATGTTGTGATTAACCTACGAGAATTTATAAATGAAAATCCTTCCCTCGTCGAATCCGATCTCCCTGTGTCGCTCAAGAGTTGTGATTCGAAGCAGGATAATTTGATTCCATTCTCTTCGGACATCGAAAATTCTTCTGTTTGCAATCAGCAATTTGTCGGGAAATTAGTTGATAAGCTCATGCGGATGTCTGACCAGGAATCCATCTGCAAGAGAGAAAATTATTTTTCAAAGGAGTACTGTTCTGACTCTATAGAAAAAGTTGCGAAAAAATTACTCGAATAAATTCTGCCGTTACCTTTGTTTTTTTGGATAATCAAATTCCTTCAAGGTACATGCGCCTATTTCGATTTGGGTCCACAATTCAACTTTTGCTTCAATTAATACGATCCCAGATGTGGGGATGTGGTGGATCATTGATGAGGTCAATAAATTAGAGAGGTTAGTTATTACCGGATTATGAAAAAAAAGTGCTATCGAATGAAACTCACAATCACATTTTCGAATCAATTCCAGTACCTCAGAGGCCGACCCATGATACAAGATATCTTTGACTTTTACGGGAATTTGTTCGAGCCATGACGATTTCATTAGTTCAGCGGTTCTGCAAGCCCTCCTAGCAGGTGAAGTCCAAACTTCATTGGGCTTTCCGAACCAGCATGCTCGATCAGCCATTAGTGGGGCATCAACAACCCCTCTTGGATTCAGAGGTCTATCTATGTCTCTTAATTCGGGGTTGTCCCAGTTGGACTTTGCGTGTCTGATGAGAAAGATTCTCTTCATTTTCAAAAAAAGTGCTTAGTTGTCTTTCCAATCAATTCTTCTTACAAAATGGTTTTTCATTGCTTCTTCTCCACTGCTTATTCTTAGCATCTTGCTCCGAAAGCAATCAGGAAAATTTGCAACCTGAGGAAATGAAAATGGAAAATCGTTCCTCACCAAGAAATTACCTTATCCCGAAGGAACCAAAGTTCACGTCCAAAGACAGAACCAAACCGGACATCATGAAGGATTTTGAAAAACCTCTCCGGACCTACCCGACGATTCAAAGCAATGAGGTGGAAATGGATAAGAATGGACTTCTTTATCGAAAGGGATTACAGAATCCGTTTACTGGAAGGTTGATTGAATTATACAAGGATGGTTCACTCTCCGTCGAATCGTCCTATCTGGAAGGATTGCCACATGGACGACAGCTAAGGTTTTTTCCTGATGGCAATCCAGCCCTTGAGGCCATTTTTGACAATGGCATTTTAGTTGGTGTTAAAACAAAGTGGTGGAAAAATGGCAAAGTCAGGGAAGAAGAATACTGGAGCGAAGGAGAGTACAGAGGACGCAAGATGTGGGATCAATTCGGAAGACTATCTCGCGAAGAATTAGTACCTTTCGATTAAGTTTTGCTGTCTTCAAGTTCAACTATCTTGTCGATAAAATTACCAAAGTCTCCAACGCGGATAACAGACAAGTTAGTGAAAACTTCCCGTTTTTCGATATCTCTCATTTTTAAAAATAATTCATCTGAAAAGTCGTCAGGTGTGACCAGAGCAAGATATTTTGCCCGCAGTCTGAGATTTGAATTGCTCAAAGTTCGGATGATTTGAATTTCCTCATTTGGGCTCCAAGAATTTCTTACTTCAACTCCTAAGCAAAAATGAGGAATCCAAAGATCAGTCTCTTCCACCGAAAATCGCTTTGAGATTTGAATTCTTCTGGTCTGGAGTTTGTGTTCGCAGATGTTGATGAGGTCCATTATGGTAGCGGAGAAGCTCATTAGGGATTCTTTTTCCTTTGAAACCAAAGAAGAAAGATATGCAATGGTGTCGCCCCGATGGAGGACATGAATTCTTTCAAGTGCGAATGCTCGTAGTTTGGG
>CACMZN010000067.1 GCA_902618175.1 uncultured Verrucomicrobiota bacterium | reverse complement strand
GCAGGGGATTCAATCATCGTGGAGTCGGCAGCACAGATTGTTTCTCCAGATGCCGATTTCTACGTCGCTACGAATTATAATGATGAAGAAGACACTTTTGTCACAGGCAGCACCTCAGGTCAATTGAACCTGGCATCCAATGATCTGCTTCCGGTAGATTCCTTCGTTAATGTTTTTGGTCGAATCAGCATAAATTCATCCAGATTCTCGAACTTCCTTACCTATTCCGACAGGAGTAACTACTTCAATGCTCTTCAACCAGTTTTGGAAGAGGCAAAGATTTGGAACAACATTCAATTCCTCGGTTTTCTTCCTGAAGAATTTGATTATTCAGTTGATCCTGAAAATTCCGGCTCCGTTGAGTACGACTATAAAAAGAAGTAATTGAATATTAGAAACACATGTTCAGATGGTGATCGTTGCCCCTGAATCACTTGCCTTAAGTGATTCCATTCGGTCAACTGCTCGTTCCGCCCATTGCTCAGGTTTTTCGTAGGACTCTGCTAACTGTCCGAAACAAGAACGGAGCATGTCGGTATTGATTATACCTGGGTTAAGTGATATCGTAATCATTCCGTTCGGTAGTTCTTGCGCAAGTGAGCGGGTAAGCCCTTCAACACCCCATTTGCTGGTGCAATAGGGACCTACTTCCGGGGCAGCGCTTTGACCCCAATAAGAACTAAAGTTAATGATCTTACCCTTGCCCTGGTTTGTCATTGAGGGAACAAATGAACGGATCATGTTATGAATCCCGCATAAGTTTGTTTTCAATACCTCTAGAAATTCATCTGGAGATACATCTGTCAGATTTGCGTTTCCATTAATGATTCCCGCATTGTTGACGAGCAAGTCGGGAATACCCAGTTTATTAAGCACTTTAGCTGCGAAAGCATCAACTTCTTGGTATTGGGAGACATTCGCAATTTCCAAATGGTTCTTATTACTAAGAATATTTCTTAGCCCTTCAAAGGATTCACTTGTTCTTGAACAGCCCGCAACTTGCCATCCCCTACGATCGAATTCCACTGCCATTGCTTTTCCCAAACCTCGGGAAATGCCTGAAATGCAAACGATCCTATTTATTTCTCCATCCCTTTTTGATTGAAGTTGGGTTCTTCATATCCGACGCTCCCCGGACCTTTATGGTGAGGTGGTTCGCGAGACAAATTCCAATGAGCATAGAGCCAAATGGAGCCGAAAAGAAGAGTCAGACCAATAATGATGACCCATTCGATTTTAGTTTTCTTTTTGGTTTTCATTCGATCAATCCAGAAAAAATGGTGGGAGATGGCAGATTCGAACTGCCGACCTCATGCGTGTCATGCATGCGCTCTAACCAACTGAGCTAATCCCCCCGGTTCTTAAAAAAATATTTATTGATCAAGGTTCATCTGTCAATGAAGTTGAGCTTCCCATTCTCAAGTGCATCCTTTACCAACTCTAAAAACGTTGGTATTAAGTGTTTATATAATGAAAACTGCTTTAATCACTGGAATTACTGGACAGGACGGATCTTATCTGGCTGAACTTCTGCTCGAAAAAGGGTACGAGGTGCATGGAATCGTACGAAGGGCTTCGAGCTTCAACACCGATCGACTTAATCACATTTACAAAGATCCATTGGTAAATAATACCAATCTTTATCTGCATTATGGTGATCTGGCCGATGCAGTGCAAATGGTTAAGTTGCTTTATGAACTGCAACCGGACGAGATCTATAATTTGGGAGCTCAGAGCCATGTGCGAGTTTCCTATGACATTCCCGAATATACCGGAGACGTCACCGGTGTGGGGGCAATTAGAATTCTGGAGGCCATCCGGGAGGCTGGGCTGGTAGACAAGGTTCGATACTACCAAGCATCCTCATCGGAAATGTATGGTAAGGTTCAGGAGGTTCCACAAGTCGAAACCACTCCTTTTTGGCCCCGTTCACCCTATGCTTGCGCTAAGGTATATGCTCACTGGCTGACCGTAAATTACAGAGAATCCTACAAATTGCATGCAAACAGTGGCATTCTCTTCAATCATGAGTCTCCGAGGAGAGGGGAAACCTTTGTCACCAGGAAAATCACTAGGGCGGCAACGCGAATCAAGTTAGGTCTGCAAACAAAATTGATATTGGGAAACCTAGATTCAAAGAGAGATTGGGGATATGCCAAGGAATACGTACAGGCAATGTGGTTGATGCTTCAGCAGGAAATGCCTGACGACTATGTCATTGCAACCAATGAAACTCATACGGTTCGAGAATTTCTGGAGGAGACTTTTTCTTATCTTGATTTGGATTGGGAGGAATTCGTTGGGTTTGATAAGAAGTACGAAAGACCGGCGGAGGTGGATTTACTGATTGGAAATCCAGAAAAAGCCAAAAAAAAGTTGGGATGGGAACCCAAAACTACTTTCAAAGAATTGGTCGCATTGATGGTTGATGAGGATTTGAAAATCGCCCACCAGGAAAAGGCTGTGGAAGAAGCAAACCTTTGCTAATGATGAAAATATTCGTTACCGGGCATAGGGGAATGGTTGGATCGTCCATTGTAAGGGCGTTGAATGAAGATTCCTGTAACTGGGAAATCATCACTCAAACCCGTGAGGAGTTGGATTTATGCAGACAATCGGAAGTTGATTGCTTCTTTGAATCGGAAAAACCCAACTACGTTGTAAATGCAGCGGGCAAAGTGGGAGGAATTTATGCGAACAATACATATCCAGCTGATTTCATCAGAGAGAATCTGCTCATCAACGTTAATCTGATTCAATCCGCATGGCAGCATGGGGTTCGTCGTTTTTTAAATTTAGGAAGTTCATGCATTTATCCGAAAGATTCAATTCAACCAATCAAGGAAAGCTCTCTTTTGACCTCGTCTCTTGAACCTACGAACTCCGCTTATGCCCTGGCTAAAATTGCCGGTTTGGAAATGTGTCGTCATTTTAGAAATCAGTATGGAGTGCTTTTTCACAGTGCAATGCCTACCAACTTATATGGTCAGGGAGATAATTATCACTCCGAGAATTCGCATGTTCTCCCTGCATTGATTCGACGTTTCCACGAGGCAAAGGAGAATGGATTATCCGAAGTCTGTATTTGGGGAACCGGAAATCCAAGACGTGAACTTTTGCACACTGATGATTTGGCGAATGCATTGCTTTTTCTCCTAAAGTTGGAAAATCCACCGCACTGGGTGAACATTGGAACAGGTAAGGATCACACCATTCTCGAAATTGCCAATTTGATTAAGGAAATCATCGGATTCCGAGGCAAAATCACACATGATTTAAGCAAACCGGACGGGATGACGGTTAAGAGGTTGGACGTCGGCCTGATGGACTCCCTGGGATGGAAGTCCTCGACTGAACTAACTACCGGAATCAAAGAAACCTACGAAGATTTTCTTCTAAATTTAAAAGTAGGTACTGCCAGGCTATAAATGTTCCAACCTTTTGGAAAACCACAAGGTATTTCTTTTACTCGAATTGTGAACGGAATTGGCGATAGTTGTCCGACAGCTCTCTGAGCTGGTATCTCAGAGCCTCCACCTCCTCCTTTAAATCCTTAAATTCCGTGATCATTACCTCCACCTGATCAAGCCTTCCATCTGCGTTGGGTACAAACACATTTCGTCCATTATCCAGTTCCTCGATTTTGGGAGGGGGCGCCAAGTGATGAAACCATCTTCTTTCCTTATGTCCAGGAATAGCTTCCATCAGACCTACGAGAGCAGGAGATCTTTCGGACATATCGACGAGGGTTTCCTCAACGTCTTGCAGTCCATCGAAGGAAAACATTCGACTTCCTCGCGTGTTCAATTCTCCACTGGTTTGAGGACCCCGATTCAAAAGCTCTGCCAAGAGGGCTCTTTCTGCCCTGATAAGGTCTAGCTCCTTTTCTACGTTGTGTTGAAACTTAGGTACCCGAGAACCAACTAAATCAACTCGATAAGCCAGCCTCTTGGTCCTTAACTGCTCGATGGCTCTGCTCACTTCTTCATCCTGCAGATTGGACTTGGGATTTCGGTTGTTTTTTTGATTACAGGCATTTGTTAGGCCATTAAGAGTCATCGGATAATACTCGGGTGTTGTAAGTTCTTTTTCAATCAATGAGCCGAGAACCCGTGTTTCTTCAAAGCTGAGGACAGGAAGTTCCTCTTTGTCGTTCTCCATTTCAGTGTAATCACTCATCTCAGGGGGAGTCTTCGAGTGTGTTCTTATAGAGGCGAATGACAGTAAGACGCCCAATAAGGAGTTTGCGATTATTCAACGACAACGTTGACCAAGCGGTGTTTTTTGTCGAATTCGACTTTTCCTTGCGTAAGGGCGAAAAGGGTAAAATCTTTGCCAAGCCCAACATTACGACCAGGGTGAAATTTCGTACCTCTTTGTCGAAGAATTATATTTCCCGCAAGAACGGATTCTCCTCCAAATTTTTTAACTCCCAACCTCTTGCTGTTGCTGTCTCTGCCATTTTTTGAGGTGCCTTGTCCTTTCTTATGTGCCATTTGACGAAATCGTTGAGTATTGAAAACTACTTTTTATCGATGGATTCGACTTCAATCACCGACAAGAGTTGGCGATGTCCACGTCTCCGTTTGTAGCCTTGCCTTCTTTTTTTCTTAAAAACTATGATTTTCTTGTCCTTTTTATTTTCAAGAATCTTAACCGTCACCGATGCCCCCTCTATGGTAGGTGTGCCAAAAGTGGACTTTCCATCCTCCACAATCATAAGAACCTCATCAATCTTTACTTGATCCCCCTCCTCTGTGTCTGGAAACCTATTCGTAAAGAGTTTATCACCCTTTTCGACGGTGAATTGAGTTCCCTGAGTCTTGATGGTGGCTTTCATGTAAAAAACAAAAAAATCATTTTGCAGTCAATTTGGCAAGCGTCATCTTAGTTTTGCTTTTCATTCACAGGACAAATGTTTTTTCTGGAAAACAATCTAATGAAAGAAAGTATATCCAAGCTGAATGCTGAATCTGTTCTAAAGTATTACCAAAGCCGTGAAGTTTTAAATCATTATGAAGAGGCGACTCGGAGAGTCGGACTTTGGAAATCGGAGGAAATCATTTTCAAAACTACTTTTCCCAATGTGCAAAGTTCCATTTTGGAACTGGGATGTGGAGTGGGAAGAATTTCTTATTCGTTGTGGAAATTAGGTTATGAAAAAATCATCGCCACGGATTTTTCAGAAAACATACTCAAAAGAGCCATTAAATTGAATAAAGTCAGGAACACCCAAATTTGTTTTGAGATTCAAGATGCCACACATTTGAGTTTCGATGACTATAGTTTTGATGGAGTC
>CACMZN010000066.1 GCA_902618175.1 uncultured Verrucomicrobiota bacterium | reverse complement strand
ATATTGAAGAACACCAGAGTCGTCAGCGGCATCGGTGCCACCATAAAGAGAGTAGGAAGCAGATATTGATCTTCCACTTATACCGGAAGTGGTGGGAACTCCTTCGATGGTGTTGGTAAGCGGGGAGTTATCGGCATTGCTGCTACCGTTTGAGTTGATCGGAGCATTTCCAAGAATGATCAATCCGCCCCACAAGCCTTTGTCGTCCTTGCCGAGATTGCTTCCTGTGTCCGAAACAGAGGTGAAGATGATGGGGTTGGCCATAGTTCCTGCCGCATTGATCTTCGCACCCTGGGTTACGATAAGGGCTGGGGCAGAGTCAGCAGTACCAACATCTGCCTTGATGGTGGTGCCTGCTTCAATCGTGAGAGTCGCACCAGGTTCAACAAAAATATAATCCTTAAGGATGTATGTATTAGATGCAGACCATGTCGTGTCGGCACTAATGTCGGCAGTGACATCAATGTCTGCTGCACGGAGATTAAAGAATCCGAGTAAGGATAGTAAGTATGTGGCTAGGATTTTTTTCATAGAGATAAATTTGAAAATACATATCTAAATTATTCCTAAGTTTTTTTTTCACACTTAGTGTAACAAACTTGTAAAACGCTAAAAATCTTTGCTAAGAGAAATTCCAAATGTTGTTGGGGTTTCGTATTTGGAGACAATCGTTTCTGTGCCATATACTCTGGAAATTCGAACCTCGGGGATAATATTTTTGGCGGATGCTTTGATTTTCCAATCATCATCTTTTCCAAAATTAAAGGAACTTATAAAATCGAGATTAGAATAGGCATCTTCCCACACATCATTAGGAAGGTTGTAAGAGGCAGCTTCGAGCCGTTCATCGTAAAAGCTATAAATTAAAGTAGAAGTCAGACCAAGGTCATCATTTTGATATGAAAAATCGAAGTTGAATATCCATTCCGATTGGCCCTCGAGCGCACGGGTTTCCTTATAGTTTGAGTTTGTGGATGCACCAAATGCAGATTTTTCTGCATCGCTGAGAGTAAGTTCAGAATTTGACCAGGTAAGATTTGAGCCAATCTTAAACCAGTCCATGCCCTCCCAGAAACGTCCAAGTGAAATTTTGGCTTCCAACTCTAATCCGTACAGAATTGCTTCATCTGAATTGAGGAAGGTGGTTTCATGTGTGGCATAGGACTCGTTCCCAATTTTAATATTTGGTGAACCCCTCGTTTGCTGGATAGGTTTTTCTAAAATCTTATAAAAAATACTTAATGCCAGAATTTCCTTATCTGAGAGATTCCAGTCAATACGGGCATCATAATTATCGATTAAAGATGGTTCCAAAGATGGGTTTCCTTTGAATGTTCTTCCAGAAATTGGGTCATCGGTAGCGACAAAAGCCAATTCACGGAATGTGGGTTTTGCCATCGTATTGCCGTATGTGGTTGAAAATTTGAAGTCGTTTGCAAAATCTTTGGTGTAAGAGATTGACGGGTGATTCGTTGTGCTTTCAAAGGAAGCATACTTTTCCTTAACTGCGTCGAGTGTTTCCCCCACATCAGGAACAGGGATGGTCTCTATTCTTAATTTTTCTTGTCTTAGCCCGAACATAGCTTTCTGTTCGTTGGGTAAATTCATTTCGATCGATCCGAATATTGATTTTGTCTCTTCAATACTTTCGTAATCATTGGGAGTTCCGGTTTCAGGATAAAACATGAACACATTACCTGGACTGCTTAAGTCATTTGGATCATATCCTAAGTAAGTTTCACTCATCATATTGTGAACATCCAATCCATCGCTGTAATTTCCAATACCACCAGGAAAATCATCAGACGCATTCATAAGAGAATTGTTGCTTCCGGAAAGATCGTCTTCGAGTTTGATTTGAGACTGGTCAAAAGTTCTTTCCGTTTTGTTTTGAGAACCACCAAGAGAAAGTTTTGCTTCCAAAGGAATCGCTAAGTCTAATTCCTGAAACGGAGAATCAAGAGTAATTTTTGCAAAATCTGAACGGTCCTTCATCGATCTCCAAATAATAGAAGGAACACCCGACATATCTCCTCCTGATATTGCTCTTAGTGGGCCAAAATATTCATCTTCTTTCCAACCCCTTATTATAACTCTTCGATCAGGTTCGTCTAAATCCACTTTTGTCTTTGCGAATCTCCAGTCGAGGAACCAATCATTAAGAAAATCAAGAGAATGCTTTCCGTAAATTTGGCTAACCTGCATATCTCGCTCTTCCCATTTAATTTCAAATATTTCTTTCGTAGCTGGATCTCCAGATGGTGTTTCTACACTTTCACCATTTAGTCCTTCCTCCATCATTTTGCCGAAGGAGGCTTCCTTCTCACCCGTATGGCTATACAACAGAATCATGCCTATTTCGTTTTCTTCGTTTGGTATGGCAACAATTTGTGCAAATGATCCAATTTCTGCAGATTCAGTCCCAACTTGAGATTCGTAACTATTCCAGGAAATTTGATTGATTTCGCCAGATCCCCAGAGTGGGTCTTGATAAAATTTTTGAGGGGTAGATTTGGTTTTTCGGGAAAAGTCCAAGCTAAACATGGTTCCCAAATTAATATCATCAAGTTCATGAAAGTTTCCATACTCCACACCCAAACCATAGTCCAATTCGGGTGATTTTTTGAAGGGTACAAATTCTTTATTTAATTCTTTTAAGAAGCTGTTAATTACCGCAGCCTTCTCTTGCGTGATATTATTTTTATCAAGTCCTGCGAATACACCACCATTTGCAGAATCGTCTGTAAATGAATCGAGATTATCAGGCGTTTTTCGGTGATCCAGACCAAATCCATACCAATCAGAATCCCCGCCTTCGTAAGTCAGGTATTCACCTTCACCGTGGCTAAATTCATTGTATCCAAAACTCGTTGAGAAACTTAAGCTAAATTCTTCAGGATACGCTTTGGTAACGACATCAACACTTCCGCCAGCAAAAGCGGGATTCATGTCTGCAGAGAAACTTTTTTTAATTGATATACTATCCACAGCAAGGGAGGGGAATAGATCGAGTTGGGGGGTGTTTCGATAGACATCTGAACTGGGAATAGGCACACCGTTAAATGTGGCATTGGAGTAGCGGTCAGCTAAACCACGAACAACCACATATTTTCCATCCTGAACACTGGTACCTACCATTTTGGTGAGGGCATCCGCGACATTCCCGGCACCCAGACGGCTCATATCAAAGGAACCCATCGCGTCCATCACCACCATGCTTTCCTGGCGTAGTGCGAGGAGTTGGATATCGCTACCCGCTAAATCTTCGGCAGTAATTTCAAATGCATCCAGCGTTTCAAGGTTCGAGTAGTCGGGGTTCAAGGGAAGATCGACAAGTTTTGTCCGACCGGAAATCACACCTTCGGCTTTTACTCGAGTGCGCTGATAGTTATCTTTAAAAAAGAGGAGTGAATAATCACCGGGTGCAATATCCGAGAGTTGATAGCGTCCTTCGAGGTCGGTTTTGGTTTCGCGATTCTGTTCTTCCAGAACAACGGTAACATCTTTGAGTGCTTCACCGGAATCCGCATCGAAAACACGTCCCAAGATGCGTCCGGGCTTTATGGACGCTTTCTCTTCTGGTGAGTTTGGTTCAACGGACTGATTTGCATCCTCGGCAACCATGTAGAATGGTGCTGAAAGTATTGACAGCAGTAAGGTGAAGAGGAATCTGGCTGCACAAGGAAGCATGGGGCTTGCAGTCTTTTTTAGGATTGAGTGAGATCAGCAAGCCGGCGTACTTGATCTAGGTATGTTTGAAGGGATTCTCGTGGTTTGAGAGCATGGGATCTTTCAAGGAATTTCAGCGCATTTGAATATTTCTTTTGGCGGACAAGGATTTGACCATGTCTCATGAGGGCGGTCGATTTCACCGCTGTGTCATCCAAATTTGCCGCTCTTTCATATAGAAAAATGGCTTTCGCGGCAAATTCGTCAGATTTGTTTGGGTCCTTATCCAAGTTTTCTCGAAAGTTGGTTGAATAATGACCAGCCAGTAAAAGTAAAACTCTACCATTAAGCGGATCTCTTTGAACAAGTTCTTCAAGAGCTTTGACGGCTTCTTCCTTGCGATCAAGAGCAAAGAGGGTTTCGGCTCGTAACGAATCAAATTTATTGGCCTCTTCCGGGGTAAATTTTTCAGCATATTTCTCCTTAATTTTCGGTGCGACCTCGGACGCCTCCTGCCAGTTGGTGGAGCGAGTTAATACCTCAACGATACGAAGTGCCTTGGACACCAGTAATTTTTCTTCTGATTCGAGAACTTCCAAATATTGAGGAACCGCAAGGTGTGGGAGTTCCAGGGTCACATAGATGTCACCCAAAAGAAGTTTGGAGTTGGCATCGGCTTGTTTCATCAAATCAACAAGGAAGAGATTGGCGGCTGCATCCTCACTTTTCTCGCTGGCTAGGTAAGCATTTGCCTGGAAGAGCCAGAAATCCTTTTTACTCTTATCCATTTGGATGAGTTCCGTAAGCATGGCGATCGCGTCGTCGTACTTTTCCAAAGAGATCAGGCACTGGGCTTTACCAAGTCTCCAATCCTTGCTATTTGGCTCGAAAATTAAGGCCATACGGTAGGCATCCAGCGCCGAAGCATAGAGCTCACCATTTAAGTAGCAGTATCCTATTAATCCGTAGAGATCCCCCTCTGCTCCCCCTAATTCTACACACTTGACCAGATGGGGGAGTGCCTCGGAAAAATTGCCATCCTGTACATAAATTAGGCCAAGGTTTTTCCGAGCCCGTAGGAAGTCGGGAAATTTTCGAATGGCGGAGATATAGTATTTAATCGACTCGTTCATTTTACCCTCCTGCACCAAAAAATTGGCGAGGGTGAAATCAATCGCAGGGTTGGAATCGATCTCATCGAATTCACTTTTCAATTCCTCAATGACTTCATCGGTGCGTTTGTCATCGATCATTTCGGTAATGTCTTCGAAAAGAACTTGTTCAGCCCGCCCGACCTGCGGTTCGACTTCCGAGTCAATAGCAAAGGATCCCAAATATTCTTTGATAAATTCTGGGTTTGACCAAATCTTTTCGGACAGGGGTGCCACTTTTCCGGAGAGGACGGCAAAGCCTGAAACTAGAATAATGAATGCGGTAATTATTTTATTTTTCATAGTCAATTTATCTCATGCGAAAGGGAACGGGTAATAAAAATTTAGTCCGTACGGCTTGTCCTCCTTTTTTGGGTGCTTCATAACGGGATCGTTCGACTGCCTTAGTGGCGGCTTCGGTAAATTCTGGGTGACTTGAAGAGAGTACTTTTAATACTTTTACGCTTCCTTTTTCATTGATAAGGACAAGGAGTTTTACATCGCCTTCCATTTTTTGACGCTTTAGGGTTGGGGGATATTTGATCGGAGGTTTGCGAAGAAGGCGGGGTTTACGATCCAGTTCCGCGAGGTTAAAAATTTTCATTTCCGACATGGCATCCTTGCGGGCGGCAAACCCCTTAAAAGCGAAGGCTCCTGTCATGACATTACCCACTCCAGCA
>CACMZN010000065.1 GCA_902618175.1 uncultured Verrucomicrobiota bacterium | reverse complement strand
CTGCATCGGTGCATATTGAAAAGGGGCAAAGCAAAATGGTAGCTCCAGATGGCTTATATTGGGTGAAAACCAAGGATGCGAATGTCTTGATTGTGGACGAAGATTCTGGGAATGATTACGGCGAAAGAAAATACGCTCTCGTCATTGATCCTTCCGACATGACTTTGTCAGAAGATAACAAAGGTTATTTTCTGGCGATGGCTGGTGGAAGTAAGAGCCCACGGGCAGCTGCTGGAGTATCTGCACTTGGTGATGCATACTCAAGCTCCACTTCAGCAGAGTTTTCAGGCAGTTGGAATGTTTCGGCACTGATTGATAGAAAAGCGGATGGCTCATTCTATTCTGCTTCTGAGCTAAGCGGTACCCAGATAGAAACGATTAATCAATCCAAGACTCTAGCGCAGTCATCCTTTATCGGTGTCGTACAAATGAGGGGAGAATCCGGTGGAGCCGTCAAAGCATTCCGAAATGATAACGGTGGACAAATTTTCATGTTTAACATGAGTTTGCCGGGCTCAGCAACCTCAGCCAATACGGGTCTTACCGCAGCTCATGTTTCGAAGATTGATTCAGCAAAAGCGGTTGATTTCGCCAAGGATGCTGCTTCCGCGAGAACAATCGGCGAAACTACTTCTCTAATCCCTGAAGCGGGTACTGCTATGCATGATGACCAAATTGTCGACGGTGGTAGTGGTGACACGGACTTTCCATACCTTTCCGGAATCAAACCACTCGCTACAGTTGGTGAATATGATGCGGTTACCGGTAGGGTATTGACTGGCTATCCAGACGGGCAAGCTGCCTGGTTGGCGGATGAAGACACAATTCGTGTAGCTTATCAATCTGAGTCCTATGCGACTATGGGCGCTTATGGTGAGACCTACCCAATGGTTATGGCGAATGGGGTGAGTTTCACGGGTTCTCACATACATACTATTGATTATCATCGTGCTAAGTTTGCAGATTTCCTTAACAATTCGACTCCAGCATCTGATATGATCGAGGGATCGGGGATTCTATTTGATACAGTTTACAATGTATTTGGAGATATCGTAACTAAAAAGTCTGCAGGAGGCCTTTGGGGTAACCAAACTGGTCCTGATAAAAAGATCAAAGAATTTGCATCAGACTACAAACTATCTGAAGCAGATTTTTTCTTCCAATCCTTTTGCGGATCTTGGTACGAACCAGCCAATAAATACGGAAATGGTATTGGTTTGGCCAATGATGTTTGGTTGACTGCGGAGGAATGGGCAATCGGAAGAATGTTCGAGAATGGCACGTCCAACGATACCATGGGTCTTGCTTCTATCGTTGTTGATATAGCGAATGAAACCGCCTACACGGCACCCGCACTTGGCCAGACTGGTTACGAAAAAATCATGCCAATCAATCCCGGGCATTCCGATTATGTGGTTCTAGTGATGGCCGGTTATAACCACAACCAAGAACCCGCTCCGAACAGAATTTATGTTGGTATCAAAGGTAAAGCTGCGAATGGTTCGAACATTTCCAGTAGTGCAAATGCCCGTGACAAATTCCTTGCAGCTAATGGTCTTCTTTACGGCAAAATTTATGGCTTAGCTGTTAAGAATTCTGACTATGCCACCCTTGGAATTTCCACAATCGATCCTACCGAAAAGATGATGGACGGCTACATGAAGAACGCAGATGCTGCAAATTCCTTTAACGGCAAATTCTTTCCAACTTCTTTCCAATGGGATGGATTTGACACACCTGAGGCGGTGGAGGATACCGAGATGATGCTTTGGGAAAAATCTTCAGAGCAACCATCTGGTTACACCTTTTTTAATGGTGACACCAAAACTGAACACCCCGCGGTTGATCCCGATATTACCAAACACCGCTTTATTCAAAACATGACAGATGAAGGTGGATTACTTGGCTTCGATCTTGGTAATCTTACCTCTCAACTTACCGCTGCCAATGGTGCTTTGCCTTCCTCAGTGGATGTTACCGTTACAAGGATTGTAGCTGCAGTTGATGGTGCTTTGATTCTCAAAACTAATGGTAAAGGAATCGGACACAACAATACATCGGATGCCTCCGAGCATATTGAGAAAGGTCAAAGCAAAATGGTTGCTCCTGATGGACTCTATTGGATGAAAGGTTCTGATGGGGACGTCCTGATCGTTGATGAAGATTCCGGTAACGATTACGGCGAGCGCAAGTATGCCCTTCCGATAAAGTCATCGGACATGACCCTTTCCGAGGCAAAGACTGGTTATTTCTTAGCACAAGCTGCGGGTAAATACAGCCCACGAGGAATTGCTGGCGTTTCTGCTTATCGTGGGGCAAACTCACAAGCGACATCCGCAGAGTTTTCTGGTAGTTGGAATGTGTCCGCCCTGATTGCCAAGAAATCGAATGGGGCTTTTTACTCTCAGTCGGAACTTTCAGGAACTGGCGAACAAGATGTGAACGGAGGTATCAAGATTGCTGACTCGACGCTAATCGGTGTGGTACAATCAAGAAGCGACTCTGGCGGTCCAGTCTCAGCATTCCGAGCTGATGCTGGTGGTCAGATTTTCATATTCTCCATGGATTTATCCGGCAATGTTTCCCATGATTCAAGATTGGAATCAGAACTCAATGCTCCAATCTTTGCTGAGTATAGTGATGATTACCCTGCACCACATAAGTCACTACAGGATGAACTTAACCTTGGTCGCTTGAAGACAACCACTGCCAATGGTGATGTTGATGACGACGGAAATCATGAGTTTATATATTCATACGGTGGCCGCTCTTTCTCCATCTGGGATGAAAATGGTGAACAGGTCTATGACTCAGGCAATATGATCGAACATATTGTTCGTAACCATCTCTCAGATTATGGTTCATCATACACCGAAAAAAGAAGCGATGATAAGGGTCCAGAACCAGAGGGTGTAACCATCGGTGTGGTTGACGGAAAAACCTACGCTTTTGTCGGTCTTGAAAGGTCAGATGCAATTCTCGTTTTTGATGTAACCGACCCTAAAGCCCCCGTATTCCTCCAGTTTGCAACGAATCCTGGAGATGTCAGTCCTGAAGGTCTCGCTTTTATACCTGCTGAGGATAGTCCAACCGGTCATCCTGTTCTCATTGTAACAAACGAAGTTAGCGGATCTATCACCGCTTGGGGAGTGTCCAACCTCCCTGTTGGTCCAATTAAGGGACTCGAAATCTACCATGATGCTGATGTCGCCATATTGAGTTGGGATGATACCTCTTCAGCTGAAGACGGGTTCATTATTTATCGTCAGGAAGGCGTTGGGAGTCCTTTTCAAGAGATCGGCAGAGTCGGAAGAAACGTAACAAGTTTCTATGATGTTCAAGTGCAACCTGGTGAATTCTACATGTATAAAGTGAATGCTTATAACGAAATATCTGAGTCAAAGCTTTCACAAGTAAAAGTAGCACAGGCAGATCTTCGCCTCACAATTTTGCACGCAAATGATGCAGAGCAACTAATGCCGACTGCACTTGGTGACGGCTATTATGGCGGTGCAGCTATGTTCATTTCCAAAATTAAAGATCTCAGATCTGAGTTTAACTCAAAGGGCCACGGAGTTTTGAGTATCTCTGCAGGAGACAATTTGATGCCGGGCAGAGAACTTTCAGCAAGTTTGGGTAGCGATAGCCTTTATCACTCAATGTTTCTTGATCAAGCAGGTTTTGAATTTGTTTCAATTGGAAACCATGAATTTGATGCAGGCCCTGATGTAACTGCAAGTTTTATCAAATCAGCCAAATACCCAACCTTTTTGTCATCAAATCTTGATTTCAGCGCCCATAAACCACTCAATGATTTGTTTACAACCAACAAAATCGTCAAAAGCACTCAAGTGGATGTCACGATTGCAGGCAAAACAATCAAAGTTGGTCTCGTTGGAGCTACCACCAAGAATTTGAACTTTATTTCAAGCCCATCTCCAGTCGTGGTTGATGCTAATGTTGCTGGTAGTGTTCAGGCAGAAGTTGATTCTCTTACTGCTAATGGGGCTAACCTTGTAATTCTGGTAAGTCACTTACAAGGCGTTTCGGAAGAACTAAGCTTGCTCACACAACTTTCAGGAGTTGATGTGGTCATCGCGGGAGGAGGAGATAATCGCTTGGCCAACCCATCCGACAAATTAATTCCAGGTGAATCTGCTGAAGGTTCCTATCCCCTGATTGGATTAGATAAAGTTGGATCTGCGGTGCCAGTCGTTACGGTTGATGGCCAACTTAAATATATTGGTCGCTTAACTCTTAATATAACTACATCAGGAGAAGTTACGGGATGGAATGGCGGACCTCAGCGTGTTGTTGACAGTGGCATTGACCAGTTTCATGGCACCTCTCCTGATATCATTGCTTATGAGACTATCGAAAATCCAATTGAAAAATATGTCTCAAGCCTCTCTGCACAGAAAATTTCGAATGAAATCTCATTTGCCCTTGATGGTGGAAAAGATGACATTCGTGCACGCGAAACCAATCTTGGAAACTTGGTAGCAGACTCTCAATTATGGGTTGCTCAAACTTATGCTAAAGATAAAAATGCCCCTGTCGCTGATGTTGCCTTAGCCAATGGAGGAGGAATTCGGGCAAGTATCAACGAGTCCGGGACATCTAATTATAAAGCTTCCGTTGATGACACCTACACGGTCCTGCCCTTTGGAAATATTGTCACTGTTGTTCCTGATGTTTCGGCTGCTGAATTCAAGCTTCTTCTTGAGAATGCCTATTCCAAAACAGTCCTGTCAGACGGAAATCCCAAAAGATCGGGTGATGGAACTGGACGCTTCGCTCAAATTGCAGGATTCAAAGTGGAATATGATATCGAAGCAAACCCAATGATCATGGATAATAATGGCATTGTTACTCAACAAGGCGTACGTGTCGTTAATGCAACTATGATCGATGGTAAGAAGATTATCGAAAATGGCATACCCGCTGACAACATGACACTGAATGTCGCGATAGTTGATTTTCTTGCAGACAACAAAGGAGATCAGTACTTCACCTTCAGAAGTGGAGCTGTCAACAATGTGAAACTTGGCTTCACTTATCAAGCTGCCTTGGCTGAATATATTTCAGTTGGTTTAAACGGTGATCTCAGTAATTATGAAAAGCCTGACGGGCGAATCAAGTTCGACGCCAAAGCTTCTTCCGATGGTGCTAAAGCAAGCTCGGCTTCTGGTTTCTTCCCCAGTGCCAGAAAAATCGAAGGTGATTGGAAAGAACTTTCTTGGTTTGGCACTTTTTGGGATAAGGAATTTCCATGGATTTATCATGCTGAACATGGCTGGCTTTATGCCGGAGGAACGGGTGGTGCCTCCATGTGGTTCTATGATTTACAAACCGGCTGGTGGTGGACAAATGAGCAGCACTACCCGTATGTTTATTTAGATTCAGTTAAAGATTGGGTTTTTTATCAACCCAATACCCAAAGCAAAAGTCGCTTCTTCTATCTATTCTCAGACGGTGGAAAGTGGGTAACTTATCCTCAGTCTGGTCAATAAGATCAACATTACGGAGAAATCATAAGATTTTAAAACCGATAAATTTAGATCATGAAGAAGTTTATATTAGACCTAATTAGCCTGCAATTGTCTGCGGTTATAGTCCTCGTACCGAGTAGTGGCTTTGCACAAATTGCTGTTTCTGAAATAGGTGAAAAGCCATCTGTTACCCCTGAAGATAACCCAAGCTACAACCCTTCCGAAGACGAAAAAACCAAACTTCATATTCCGTCAATCTCAGATAAACCCACAGGAAGTCCGACAGAAAACTCACCTCAAAGTCCTGACTTAAAAAATGTTCCTTTTGGTAAGCCTGGAAATGTTCATTACTATGATTCAACTGATGTTGATAAAGTCACGGACTTAGATCCTCTCGATGCCTCTGCAACGGGTCAAG
>CACMZN010000064.1 GCA_902618175.1 uncultured Verrucomicrobiota bacterium | reverse complement strand
TTTGTTACAGAGTGGTAAATTTAACCTCAACATTTAGCCTTTATCCTTGAGGAGGGAGAACCCCGGTGAGATTTAATTCAAAAACAGCCAAAATATAATTTTTGACTGAATGAAAACACCTATTTAAAACTTTTTTTCTCCTTTTTTGTTTCCCTTTTTTTAAGTTGTATTATTTAAAACTACCTCACGGGTAGGGGAATCAAGTCTTTCATTTAATTTGCAGACAATAAGTTATGGACATTGAGTTAGCCGAAAAAAAAAGAAGAAAGATAAAAATTCTTAAGAATCTCATTCAATCTGGAAGAGAGTACTCTGAAGATAATCTTTGTTTAAATTTTTTATCAGAGGAACTTAAAGATGAATATGGAATTCTGGAAACGGTTAATGTTTCAGCACATGATTACGATTGTTATGCATTGGAATTAATCAATTCGAAACCTCATGGAATTTTCTTGGACTGCGGCAGTGGAAAAAGACCAAATTATCATGAAAACATAATCAACCTTGAAATCGTGAACTATGACACTACTGATGTCTTATCAATCGGTGAAAACTTACCATTCAAAGACAATGTCTTTGACGGAGTTTTTTCTCTCAATGTTCTTGAGCATGTCAAGGACCCCTTTCTATGCGCGAAAGAAATTGCTAGAGTGCTTAAACCAAACGGCGAGCTCTATTGCGTTGTTCCGTTTATGAGTCCATATCATGACTATCCTGACCACTTTTACAATATGACTAAATCTGGATTGGCAAATTTATTTGAAAAATACCTAACCATACAAAAACAGGATGTCATCGACAGCGGTCTACCCATTTTTTCACTGACATGGATATTAAATAATTGGATTAATGGGTTAAAAGACATTCAAACCAGAGACAATTTCATCAACATGAAAGTTGGAGATCTGATTGCTGATCCAGCATCCTATTTAGACAGACCGTTTGTCAGAGAACTTTCAAGAGAAAAAAACTTTGAACTTGGTGCAACAACTGCTTTATGGGGGAAAAAATAATAATAACGGATACTCTCAACTCGTCCCCATGCTAGAAGACAAGTTTGTCAACAAGAATCCATCAAATCAAAATGGAATCGACTGCTTTCCAGAACTTTGGTCTAGCAAATTTCCTGATGAATTCGAAGTAAATGCCGGCGAATGTGAAGTCTTTATTGATCAAAGACTAGAGTGGGGACTTAGCCATTTTTGTCCCAAAAATTCATGGGATGTTCTGGAACTTGGACCTTTGGAGGGAGGTCACGGATATTATCTAGAAAAGAATACTCCCGTTCGCAGTATCACAGCTGTAGAAGGAAACAGGCAATGCTGGTTGAGATGCTTGATCACAAAAGAAATAACTGATCTAAAAAGAACAAGATTTCTGCTTGGAAACTTCATAGATTATCTAAAAGAAAATGAAGGGATGTACGATCTTTGCCTCGCTTTCGGGGTCCTATATCACATGAAGAACCCTTTTGAACTCATACAGCTTCTTTCAAAGGCGAGCGACAGGGTGATCATCTGGACTCAACTCGTAACTTCAAAGCAACAAGAAGACTGGCAGGCGATTAAGTTGAAAGACGGTGAAGAAACTGTCATAGGATACATTAACGATTATGGCATGGGAGTAAAACTGGACAATTTCATTGGAGGTCTTGGCCATTACTCGGTTTGGATAACCAAAGATACTCTCGTTGATTCCTTATGTAATAATGGTTTTAGTTCTGTGCAAGTTGGTATGGAGGGAGAAAATAAATTCGGGAACTTTGTTACTATCACGGCTTCGAAAAAATAGCGTTAATAACTTTTAAATCCGAAAATACGAACAAATTAATATCAATTCATTCTAGGAGGATATGCCAATGAAAAATCTTCCTTTTGAAGAGTAAGGTTGCGGTTGTAACTACGGTCCTTCCTTAGGAGCGCCCCCCATTTCAAAAACATATAGTCAACTTCTCTTTTAAATCTGTCTTTCTTTGTTCCTGTGTCGTCCAAACCTCTCGTGTAGGACTCGTGGTGACGATGAACAACATTGGAAACAAGTAGATTCCTTAGACCAAGTTTTCCGACCTTTAGGCAAAAATCAATATCGCTGAAAGCTACCTTCAAATTTTTTTCGTCCAATCCCTTAGCCTCTTCAAAAACTGATTTTCTCACCGCAAGACACGCACCAGTCACAGCATCGAAGTTTTGAGTAAGAAGAAGCCTCGAAAAATATCCGGGGAAATTCATTGGCATTCCTTTATAGGGATGTCCTGCAATACCCCCAATTCCAGTTACGACGCCAGCATGCTGAATGGTATCATTGGGATATAGCAACTTAGCTCCAACACATCCAATGGAAGGTCGAAGAACTTGCGTAACCATAATTTCGAGCCAATCGCTCTGGAGTATTTCAATGTCGTTATTCAAGAGAACCAATATTTCGCCTTTTGCGTATGAGGCTCCTGAATTATTGAGCTTAGAATAGTTGAATGCACCTGGTTCCTTGAATATCCTAATCTGTCTGAATTTCTTGAGAAAGTCCAAGTACGAAAGCGCTGATTCGTCATCCGTGTCGTTGTCAAGTAGGATAATCTCGTATTTGGAATACGAGGTCTTAGCTATGAGAGACTCAATACAAGTTCTTAAGATTTCACAATGATTCCTAGTCGGTATTATGATGCTCACTTTTGGAGTCATGGATGGCAAAGTATACTTTACTTGCCAGATATTTGATTTAGCATCTAAACAATCAACCCTACCCTTGATATTATTTCTTTTAAGATGGTCTTGAATGCATTTTTTTGCGGCGGTTACGGCATAACTTTTAGATGACATATTTTTTGCCGTTGAACTTTTGTGTGCTCTCCAATGGTAAAGAACTTTAGACAAGTGAAATATTTCTTCATCTTTAAGGATACTTGTTACTCTTAAAAACAAATCCCAATCCTGACTGCCCTCGTATCCTTTTCTAAACCCACCTACTTTAAGGATGAGTTCGCGATCGACACAAGAAAGGTGGCAAATATAATTTTGACCAATTAAAAGATCAGGATTCCAATCTGGTTTAAAGTAAGGAGCTGATAGCTTGCCTTTGTCATCTATTTTATCTTCGTCTGAATATATGAAGCGAAGTTTAGGAAAATCATGGAGTGTTTCTGCTAAACAAAGCAAGGAATGAGGTCTCAATTCATCGTCATGGTCCAAAAAAACGAGATAGTCTCCAGTGCTTTTTCCGATAGCTGTATTTGAGGATTCCGATATGTGACCATTCTTTCTTCGAAAAGAAATTTTAATTCGCGAGTCTTCTGCTTGATATTTTTTTAACAATGAAATCACTTTTTGATCCGTTGAAGCATCATCGGCTATGCAAAGCTCCCAATTTTCATAAACTTGATTAAGAACTGAATCCAACGCCTTACTCAAATGAGATATTCTAGGATTGAACACTGGCAATATGATTGAAAAGCAAATTGTCTTTTTTTTCCTTTTCAAAACTGCT
This sequence comes from uncultured Verrucomicrobiota bacterium, assembly GCA_902618175.1. Taxonomy (GTDB): domain Bacteria; phylum Verrucomicrobiota; class Verrucomicrobiia; order Opitutales; family Seribacteraceae; genus Seribacter. The sequence goes on along the minus strand of CACMZN010000064.1, from coordinate 2,857 downwards.
GCTCGGCTTCTTAAATCTTCATAATTTAGTTTGTCATAAAGATTCAACCATCGTTCATAATCACCATTGTTATTCAAACTGAGATTTGAAGGCCTTCCTTCACCAATTCCATGCATCAAATAGTGTTTCTTTGCAGCTAAGATGTCTTTTCCAAAAATCTTTTTCAGGTCAGGATTTAATTCCAAATAAATCTTTGGATCAAATCCATCTAAAGCAGGGTTGGGGTTGCTTGCAAAAAATCTGTCCAAGGTAACCCTGCGCAAAAATCTTAAAGGTGAAGTTATTTTCCACGAAATTGAATTCTTTATTCTTTCCAGCTTATCAGATAACTCTGCATGTTGAGATGATTTCTCCATGAATCGTGACAAAGTATTTTGTGCTTCGTCAAATTCATATGAAAGTTCGATTATTTTCTCTTTGAATTTTTTCTTATCAGAAATTCTTTTTTTGCTAAGCACCAGCACCTCATTCTCAGACTTCTGGTATAATTCCTTCCATTTTTTACATTCTGCGTCCGATGAATGGACCTGTGTTTTCAGCTCAAGTAAAGTCTTTTCATATGACTCAATCTTTTCGCTAAAATCATTTTCCATTTCAAAAAGTCTTTTTTCGGATTCCTTCAAATTGAGTTGCAAGTCAGCAGAAGAATTTTCCAGTTCAGCCAATTGAATCTCTTTATCTTTTAAATTCTTGTCTTTAATTGCTAGAAGAGATTTGTATTTCTTTCCAGACTTTGTCAGATCGGAAAGAGAATTCTGAAATTTGTCATTCAATTCGTTCTTAAGCTTCTTGGTCTCAACTAATTTAGACTTCAATTTAGCAAGTTGGGCCTCAGAAAGAGAAAGATTTGAACTCAAATTTTGTGCTTCCGTAATTTTTTCCTGCATTTTTATCATTGCCCCTGCATTTGCGAAGGATTTCTTAATAGATTCTGCATAACTTTCGCTTAACCACAGATTTTTTCCCAATCGCATTTCCCCTGATAGTTCTTGCTTCAGCATAATTCCTAAGCCGCATCCATGATCAAAATGAAAGCTTGGATAACTTGACTCTATTTCTTGCCAGATTTTCCATACCCCGAAATCTCCTTCTCTTACGCAAGTATCATGAAGGAGGACAATTCCTCCTTTTCTTACTTTTGGCAACCAATGATAAAAATCTGCAGCAACTGATTCATAAGAATGAAGACCATCTATGTGGAGCAAATCAATAGACTCATCATCAAAATCCTCCAAAGCTTCTGTAAAATCCTTTCTGATAAGATATGAAAATTCTCCGTAATTTATCTTATTGTGGTGATCAACCTTCCTGAAAACCGTTTCATCATAGAAGCCGGCTTGTGAATCGCCCTTCCATGAATCAATTCCATAAACAAGCGAATCTGTTTTATGCTCTTTGCATGATTGACAAATGGAAAAGTAGGAGTCACCCATATGCACCCCAAGTTCTACTATTAGTCTGGGTTCATTAGCAGCGATAAGTTCATATGCAAATGGCATATGCTGATGCCAATTTGTGATTTCTGATTTGTATTTTGGAAAAAAAGAAAAACTTGGATACAAGATTTTTTTCATTAATATCAATTTTCAAGTCGAAACTGGATGGTATCCATCCTAATTCCAACTAGACCTGTTGGCATGGCAGAATAAGATTTGAAATTTATCATATCATGCATCCAATGATGTACGATATGATTTGACTGAACACCTTCTGAAATAGCAACGGAAATGCTGTAGTCACCCACTGGAAGAATTGGCATCAAGAAATCAAATTGCGCATATAAAGTCTGTCCATTTGAACTTGCCAAATGGTAACTTTCAAATTTTTTGAAAGTGTTGTCGCCAAACAATTCCAAACCTATTCGGTTTCTGCAATAGAATCCTATTATGGGTTGACTTATATCACTTAAGACAACGGCCCATATTTTCAAAGATACCATCTTTTCCTTATCATCAAAGATCGTAGTTATCTCTTTACCGCTTGAAGAATCCACAAAACGAACTTCGGTGATTTTGGCAAGATTTGTTCCGAAACCTTCGGACGAAGTTTTAACTGTATCGGATTCAACATGTGATGACAGGGAATCTATTTCTATTTTCTTTTGAGTTTCTTTCGCATCACCAAGAACTTTCGTAAATGCATGGTAGTCATCTGTAATGACTTTGGAGTTTCCATCCTTGTGAACCAAACCTTCTTTCAACCAGATAGTTCTTTGACAAAGGGCTTTTATCGCACCCAAATCATGGGAAACCAATATCAATGACCCATTCTTTTGGAAATCTTGAAGGAAACGCATGCATTTTTGAACAAAAATCGCATCACCCACTGCGAGAGCTTCATCAATTATCAAAATATCAGGTTTGGTGTGAGCAATGACTGAAAAAGCAAGCCGTAGAATCATCCCTGTGGAATAGGTTTTGACTGGTTGGTTTATGTGATCTCCAATATCAGCAAAATTTATAATATCCTTGATTCTTTCCTTAGTTTCAAAAGTCGAAAATCCCAGAAGAGAAGCATTAAGGTAGATGTTTTCAATTCCTGAAAAATCGGCATTGAAACCGGAACCTAATTCGAGAAGTGCACCCACTCTACCATTTATTCTGACTAAGCCTTTGCTTGGTTCCAATGTCTTCGAAATTATTTGAAGTAGAGTACTCTTACCTGAGCCGTTTAAACCAATGATTCCAACCGATTCACCCTTTTTAAGACAAATATTCACATCATTAAGAGCATGAAATCCATTGTTTTTATATTTCCTTTGGGGATATCCGTTCAGTAATGTGTCGCACATTAAAGACATTGCAGATTTCTGGTAATTGTCTGCTTTGATATGCTTGGAATAAGTTTTGCAAACATT
>CACMZN010000063.1 GCA_902618175.1 uncultured Verrucomicrobiota bacterium | reverse complement strand
CATAAGATCGAAAATCAAGAATGCACGATCTTATGGAATAACCAAGAGGATGAAGACGCCGGCCTAGGGCTCCAAGAATATTTTCAGGCTTACTGATTTCATTTCTTATCACCGTGTTTTCCATTCTGCGAACATTTTCAAGTACAAACCAGTCGGGTCTTAATTTTTCCAAAACCTTGATTCCAGGAAGAATCAACCGATTTCGTTCATCCTCCCGCGGTCTGATGCCGGCTCGGATTGATGATGAAATTCGCCCTGCGCCATTAGAGGACATTCCTTGGCAGGGGGGAGAGAGAGTAAGCAACCATGGGGATTCTCCATTTAGTTTTTCATGAAAGAATGAAACGTAATCCTGGTACAAATCCCAGATATCACCCTCAAATACCTTCGTGTCTGGAAAATTATTTCGAAGCAAAGCGGCACGGGAAGGAACAATTTCACAAGCTGCTGCAACTGGTACCCCAGCTCCCCATTCGACGCCTACGTCACCAAGCCCGCCGCCAGAAAAAATCGAGCCTGAAATAAAACGCGTATTTTTTCTATATTTGCCAGTTTTCAATTAATCATTCTCAATAACCACATTCTTCAATCAATCCATACCTTTGCCAAACATAGATTTTAAATTCTTACTTCAGGGCCTGATTAGGTACTTATTGCACATAATGGGACATGATAACAACTTTGGACTTTAAATAATGAAACGAACCACAAGCTTCACATTTATCCTTTTTTTTCTGATCAAATGTGCTTACGCGCACGATCCGGCATCGGAAATGGCCTTCGCTGCGGCACGTTTTTTGGAATCCCTTGATTTACATTCTAAAAAAAAGACTCTATACGCGTTCGATTCTAAGGAACGTGAAAACTGGCACTTCTTCCCTGGGAATTTTCTAGGTTCTGGAGGCAGAAAAGGATTGGCTCTCGGCGAAATGTCTGCAGCCCAAAAGATACTCGCTCATGCTTTGCTTGGTTCAGCACTAAGCCATAGAGGCTTGCTCGAAGCCTCTGAAATAATTTTGCTGGAACAAATACTTTATGATCGATCTGGCAACGACATCAGAAACGTAGGTCACTATCACATTTCCATCTTTGGACAACCTGATAAGACCGGAACATGGGGATGGAGATTTGAAGGACATCATTTGTCCCTCAATTTTAGTTTTATCAACGGAAGAATTTTTTCCGTCACTCCCAGTTTTTTCGGTGCCGGCCCCGCAAAGGTGAGCGATGGCAGACACATGGGGATGAGAGTACTTACTTCGGAAGAAGAAAAAGCCCGTAAGCTGGTTCGTTCTCTCAACTCTCCCCAAAGGAAAATGGCACTTGTTTCGGAAAAGCCACCTCGTGAAATTCTTTCTGGGCAGGATAGCCTTTTGGACCGAAAGTCATTCTTTCCTCCGCAAGGATTACCCATTACCAAAATGAACCCAAGGCAGGTAGGATGGCTAAAGGAAGTAATTATCGCATATTCTTCAAAGCATCGTCCTAAAATCATAAATCAAGTTTCGAACAGAAAACCTCTGCTCCATCCCGAAGAAACTTATTTCGTTTGGGCCGGAAGCCTCCAAAAAGACGAACCTCACTATTACCGTATTCAGACACCTGACTTTCTTTTTGAATATGCAAACGTACAAAATGACGCTAACCACATCCATGGGGTCTGGCGTGATTTCAATGGAGATTTTGGTCGAGACCTGCTTGCCGAACATTACCATGAAAATCACCAGCCAGTTGGTGGTTGGGTATCGATGTTTGATGGGAAAACCCTTAAGGGATGGAAAGCCAATGAAGACCAAGATTCCTTTTGGGTTAAAAACGGATGCATTGTAGCAAATGCACGGAATCGTTGCCATCTGTTTTATCAGAGCGACAAGCCGTTCAAAAATTTTGAATTCAAGGCAAGGGTCTTGACCTTGCCTCAATCCAATGCCGGAATCTACTTTCATACTCGCTTTCAAGACGAAGGGTGGCCCAAGGTAGGTTTCGAGTGTCAAGTGAACAACACATATCACGATCCCAAAAAAACTGCCAGTCTCTATGGCGTAGTTGATTGCTTAGATGCACCTGCAAATGACGACGAGTGGTTTGACATATACATCAAGGTCGACGGCAGGCGGGTGATCACCAAAGTCAACCAAAATACCGTCGTTGATTGGACACAACCCATCGACTGGAAGAGAGGGCAGAATTTTGAAAGGATTTTGAACGAAGGAACTTTTGCCCTGCAAGGACACGATTCAGAAAGCACGGTGTTATTCCGCGACCTTATGGTCAAGAGGTTGCCATGAATCCTGTGTATCTGAGCACAATCACTGGACTTGCGTTGCTCACCACCGGGGTCCGAGCCCAACCACAAACATGGCCTCAATGGCGCGGATCAGATGCCTCCGGTCATGCTCATCCGGGTAACTTCCCCAAGCACTGGGCACTGGACAAAAATATTCTGTGGAAGGCAAACTTACCCGGACGAGGACATTCTTCCGCCGTTCATGAAAATGGTTTGATTTGGATAACTACAGCGATGGAAACCCCAGCATCCGACAAAGAAAGAGAAAAAAGGCTTAAGAAGAACGACGGTTTGGCCACCGTCAAGGTTTTGTCCGAAGTAAGTTTGAGGGCCTTGAGAATCGATGCAACTTCAGGTGAAATTCTGATAAACAAGGAGATCTTCCGCAAAGAACAACCTCAATGGGTTCACAACCTCAATAGTTATGCATCCCCAACTCCCCTGATTGAAGACGGTCGGGTTTATTTACATTTTGGGGCATATGGAAATGCATGCCTTGACGCGCAAAACGGTGAACTGTTTTGGAAAAACAACCAACCCGAACTTTGGGTGATGCATGAAAATGGTCCAGGCAGTTCACCCATTCTTTGGGAAAACCTGATGATCTTCCATTTGGACGGAAGCGACCGTCAAAGTGTGGTCGCCCTGTTCAAGGATACTGGTAAAATTGCCTGGCAAACCAAAAGATCCGGAGAAATGCGTGAAAATCGTCAATTCCAGAAATCCTATTCCACTCCCATCATTGTTACCATGAACAAGATGCAAGTGCTGATCTCATGCAGCGCCGATTGGGTCTACGGATACAATCCTAGGAACGGAAAGGAACTTTGGAAAATCAAATATGGTGTTCTGGGCTTTTCCAACGTTTCGAGACCCATTGCAGGGCATGGTATGTTTTACCTTTCAACTTGCTTTATGAAGGCTGAAATTCATGCCTATCGATACGAAGGCTTGGACATACCCGAACTCGTTTGGAAAAGGACAAAAGGAGCTCCAAAGATACCTTCTCCTCTCTTGGTTGGAAAAGAACTCTACTTTATCAATGATGGGGGTATTCTGACCTGCTTGGACGCATTGACCGGCGAATTGCATTGGAGAGAGAGGATCGGCGGGGAGTTCAGTTCTTCGCCAACTTATGCCAATGATCTTCTATATTTCTCGGATCGGACAGGTAAAACCACCGTCATAGAACCGGGAAAACAACTTAGAGTGATTGCGGAAAACCAGATCGATGGCACGGCTCAAATGGCTTCCATCACACCTTATGAGAATTCCTTTCTCCTGCGTACGGAAAAGGGCCTATATCGGATCGAAAAATCCAAAGAATAAATCTTTATTGATTTCGTAAGTTCGAAAATACCTTGCCAGTGGGTTTCTCCGGCAAGGTTGTGAGCCAAGCATCCAACAAATCGCTAAGTCGCTTGACGGCATTGGGATTAGACTTCGACAAATCCTTGGTTTCAAAAGGATCCTTCGTCAGATCGAAAAGCTCATAAAAGTCACGGTCTTTATTCAGGCAAAGTTTCCATTGCTGATCCACCACGGCGTAAGCCACCCAATGATCAGGCTTGGAATCACGCGGAGGCCAGGAGGCTCCGATTTTCCAAAAAAGAGGCTTCTTCCTCAAGGAATCACCTTTGCCTTTCAAAGCTTTGACTTGGCTCAGACCATCCGGCTTATAGGAGTCAGGGAGCTCGATTCCGGCCAGCTCGCAAAAGGTCGGAAGCAAATCAACCGCTGATAGTATGGAGGTTTCGTCCACTCTTCCCGCAGACACTTTCCCCGGCCATCTCACGATAAAAGGAACTCCTATGCCTCCCTCAAGCAAAGCTCCCTTGTAGGCTCTACGTTGCCCGGTTATGCCTTTGGCCGCACCAATCCCATAACCTAAACCGGTCGCTGAATCGTAGCCTAGTGTTAACGGGGCATCCGGAGCTCCACGAGCTGGGCCATTATCCGAACTGAAGATCACGAGTGTATTCCTAGATAATTCCAAGCGATCCAAGGCATTCAGCAGTTGGCCTATTCTGAAATCGGCATGAAAGAGAGTTGCAGCATAAATTGAGTCCTTCTCGCCAAGTTCGGCAAAACGTTTTTGTAGCTTCGGATCGACGTGAAAAGGAGTGTGAGGCTCATGAATCCAGAGATTGACGAAGAAAGGCTTTCCCTTCGCTTTACTTTGTTCAATAAAGGGAATGGCGCTTTTGACATCGTCATGGACATACATCTGCGGTCCGGAACAATTGAATGCGCCATAGTCGTCGTATCCGTAAGCAGTTAAAAAAGGGGCGTCTGGAATCATATCATTGGCCAAATGCCATTTACCATAATGAGCGGTCAAGTATCCGGCCTGTTTAAGAAAACGTGAAAGCATGGGAGCTTCGGGATCGAGCCAATCCGGCATGTTTCTCTTTTGGTTGCTGTGGACCCAAGCAAAGTGTCCGTCAATGTGATAGCGCGCCGGGAAGTGACCGGTCATTACCGCAGTCCGACTTGGCGAACATACTCCGCTGGCCACCGTAAAACGGTGAAAGTCGGTACCCTCTTGGGCCAATCGATCAATGTTGGGTGTTTCGAGATAGGGATGCCCATGACAACCGAGATCGCCCCACCCCCAGTCGTCTGCGAAAATAAAGACTATGTTCGGGCGTTCCACCGAATGAACCACATGCCAAATGAACAAAATTGAAAAAAGAAAAGGCGATCTCATGAAGGTTAGAATTGGAAATCACAAGCTTTCCGTAAAGTCCAATTGATCTGAATAATTCAATTTTCTCAAGAGCCTTCAACCCAAGAAACTCTTTTTCAAACATTCATCTCAGCAAGTGGACCATGGGTCCCACCCAGCGCTAATCAATCACAGGAATCGGAAATTCCTGAGAGGCCGAATGCTCCTCCTCCATAATTTCTCTAATGCGTTGAACAATTTCTGGATGCTTATCGGCCAGGTCCTTGGATTCGGACTGGTCGGTAGATAGATCGAAAATCTCGATTTTTAAAGGATCATGATTTTTCCCTTTGCGAATCATTTTTTGGCGAATGCCTTTCCATTTCCCCATCCAAACCGCTTGCTGTCCACCATATCCAGAAAACTCACGATAAAGATGCGGACGGTTTGGCTTGGATTCATTTCTTAAGTAAGGACCAAGGTTATGCCCGTCATGCTCATGCAGAAGAGGCGATTTGGCTCCAATCAAATCATGCAAAGTAACCATCCAGTCCTCAAAACCAATCATTTGGTTGGATACTTGAGCGGCTTTGATTCTGTTGGGCCACTTTACGATAAGCGGAACCCTGATTCCACCCTCATAAAGAGATCCCTTAAGACCGCGTAAATTGCCAACACTGTCAAAAAAATTATAGTCCACCTCCAACTTCAAATGTGTGGTTCCGTTGTCGGAGGTAAAAATTACAATGGTATCGTTGGTGAGACTCAGCCGATCAATCAAGGCAGTCACATTGCCAATATAACGATCCATTCGGGTAATCATGGCTGCATATGCTGCTCGCGGGGTAAAATGGGGAGTATATCCATATCCCTGCGAGCGCGTAAAGGGAGGATCCTTCCACTTTAATTTGAGATAGGGTTCTAATTCCTCATCAGGAACTTGAAGGGCAATGTGAGGGATAAGCGTAGGGTAATACAAAAAAAAGGGTTTATCCCTATTATTAAAGATGAACGCCAAAGCCTGCTCATTGATCCTGTCAGGTGCGTAATCGTTTCCTTTGAACACTTCATAACTTTCTTGATCTGCGGGATCCGCAGTTGCAGGCAAAGAAGCATGACCTGGAATCGGTGGATTATTACAAAGAGGCACACGATCGCGGTTGCTCCACAAATAATCGGGATAATAACTATGGGCATGCCGCTGGCAATTATAGCCATAAAAACGATCAAAGCCCTGATTCATTGGATCTCCTTCCGTACCAGGACCACCCAAGCCCCACTTGCCAAAAGCTCCGGTAACATACCCTTCCCTCTTAAGGACTTCAGCAATCGTAATTTCTTTTAGAGGAATCGGCAATTGCCCCTCGGGTTTGAGTTCATGATTGTTGCGGACGAAAGCATGACCTGGATGCTTTCCTGTCATTAAAACGAATCGTGAAGGGGCACAAACCGGACTCCCGGAATAATTTCGGGTGAAACGCATGCCATCTTCAGCTAGCTTATCCAAATG
>CACMZN010000062.1 GCA_902618175.1 uncultured Verrucomicrobiota bacterium | reverse complement strand
GGAGTCGGATTCAACGACAACCGTGACTATACTTTGGAAAAAACCGAATGGTTGATTCGATTTTTAAAGAACAATCCGAAATGGGGAGGAATGAGCATCATGCTGGGAATCCCCTATTTTTGGCGAGAATTAAATCGTGACGCTGTATCCGACGCGAGATTGCTGCGTTTGCTCAATCTCGCCGACGTCCTGTCTCCGTGGTCCGTAGGCAGGTACGGAAACAAACCGGGAGATTCAGATCAAATCGTAAAGCGTCAAATTGAGGATCGCAAATGGTGTGAAAGAAGAAAGATTCATTACTTGCCAGTGCTTTTTCCCGGTTTCAGCTGGAAGAATATGAAAGGTCCCGACTCGGTTCAGATTCCCAGAAGGAAAGGAACCTTTCTGAGCGATCAATTCCATGCAACTTCTCGTGCCGGCAATTCCAGCGCTTACCTAGCCATGTTTGACGAACTCGACGAAGGCACAGCAATCTTCAAGTGCTCTGATCAGGTCCCAACAGGTCAGTCCAAATTCGTTTCTATGGAAGGAATGCCAGCGGATTTGTACCTTAGAATTGCTCAACAGGGAGCAAGTCTGTTTCGCAAAAATATTCAAGATCATTGATCATCCACGAATCATTCTCTTTTCCATTGACTCTCTTTGGAAAAAAGGGAGCGTTTTGAAATGTTAAGACAAAACTTCAACTTATCCGTCCCGGCCGTGCTTGTTGGGTTGGTTTCACTAATATCTGATACCTCAGGGCAAACAGTCCCGGAAAAACCGCTCGCATCATCTGAAGAGTCCTTGATTTACGAAACTATTGGAATGATGTTTGCCCAAGGCTCTGGTCTGGGAAAGATGAAATTCACCGAAGAACAGATCAATCACATTATGTCTGGGATGAAAAAGGGATTTGCCCAAAAGGGAATGCCCCTCGAAAACGCCGAGATTAAGCAAAAGGTTCAAGCGATTATGATGTGGAAAATGCAACTCGTCCGACAAAACGAGCAAAAGGAATTGTCAATGGTTGCTGCGGAAAACAAAGCCAAGGGCAGGAAATTCCTGGAACTTTTGGACAAAAAAGAAAACATCATTAAGAATCCATCTGGATTTTACTATGAAATCATACGAAAAGGCGAAGGACCAAATCCAACCATGGACGACAGCGTACTTTTGCATTATCATGGCACACTGATTGACGGAGTCGTCTTCGACAGTTCGGTGGATCGAGGCAAACCTGCCAGCTTTTCCATGAAAGGGGTTATCAAAGGATTTTCCGGTGGTCTGACTAAAACCGAAGTGGGTGGAAAGATCCGTATATACATACCCAGCGAACTTGGATATGGAGACAATCCCCGACCGGGAGGAAAAATCAAACCCGGAGACACCCTCATTTTTGACTGTGAATTGCTTGCAATCAATTAAACTTTTGCTCGCCAAGAAAGCGAATACTTTCCCTTGAGGAATTCCCTGAATAGTCGAACAGTTGGAGAATGTGAAGTCTGGATCACCCAGACAAAATCTTAATCTCCGGAAGCTAGAATTGGAAAGTCCATCCCAGTTTGGCTACCGCTTCCGTCTCGGTGGAACGAAAACTTCTCCTGTCTCCTTCATTCTCCCGTTCGAATCCTTTGTTCAAAACAAGAAATAGATCACTTCCCGATTTGATGATGTATCGGGTTCGGGCATTGACACCAATGGTTTTGGTTTGGTTGTCATACTGAGCAATGCCATTGAAGGAAATTTGGGTTGAGGGAGTGATGCGAAATCCAAGCATACTTGTTAATACGTCAAAATGATCTTCGGAAAGTTCAGCCATGGTCAAATTCATCTCCATGTCCAATTGAAAATGTTTGGATGGACGCCAAGATAAATCGATCCCACCACGAGTCGAAGTTCCATCGTAAAAACTTCCATACTTTAAATTCACGGATCCAAAAAGAGGCCGGTCCGAACTTGCACCTGCGTAAAAACCAACATCCATTCCTCTGTATTCCTGTGCGGGAATAAAGAGTCCTTCAATGATTTCGAAGGATTCACGCAGAATTTCCCTTTCAAACTCGATTTCTACAACTAAAGAATCTCCAGCTCGAGTCTTCACTCCCACCACTTTCAATTCCACTTCTTCCGAATCAACCCCTCCATTCTCCAAATCATATCGATCATAGTCTGCCGCTAAAGTATAATCTTCCATCCATTCACTCTGCATCTGCTCGAAAGAATAACTGAAATTTATCCCCACGGATCGAATTCCTCTTCTTCTCACAAAACCTAGAGCAGGCTCGAAGTTCTCTCCTGTGTGGAGCCAATGCCCACCTGCTCGAAAAGGATAGTTGGGTAGTGTGAGGCGGGTTCCCAAGACATGGTCCGAACTTTTGTTCTCGTCATTCGTAGCCATGTAAAAGGTGTGCAATGACAGACTTTGTTCCCGCCACCAGTTACTTGAACGTAAATTTAAGTCCATTCCAAGCAACTCGTTATCTAGGTTACTTTGAGGGTCTCCATAGGTGAATATGGTTCCGAATTTTGACTCTTCGAATAGGTCGTAGGTTAATCGACCTGCCACCACCAAATCAGAATCGAGTTCCCGATAATCGCTCAGACCCATGCCCAACAAACCAACCCCCAAAGGACCCAGCCGCCCATTTATTTTTGCTCCCGCGGTGAGATCGATCTTGTTTCCATCCGGCGAGAGACCAATGGTTCTGGAATGAAAAGGAAGAGGTCCTCCCCTCATTCCTCCAAAAGCAAATTGATCGGACCCTTCCAGAAAAAAATCCCGTTTTTCGGGAAAGAAAAGAGGAAAACGGCTTAGGTTCACTCGTTGTTGATCTACTTCGGTTTCGGCAAAGTCCGTATTGTAGGTAAGGGTTGCCGTCAAACTTGGCGTCAAATCGTAAAATAAATCAAAACCTGTTTCAAGATGTTCGTTACCAGACGAATCTCCTGAAATCCATTGAGCAGAAAAATAGGGTTTTAAGTCAATTCCCTTTCCAGTCTCCACTCCCAACAGCCCATTGATTTCCCCAGCATCTTCCAATGAAAACCAGTTTCGGTTTCGTGAATAACCCACCCATTTTGACCTTTCCTGTCCACGGGAAAACCATCTTCCAAAATCAATTCTCCATATGTCGGACGAAGGATCAAAGGGGAGACTCCGAAAAGGAATGGCAAATTCAGCAGTCCATCCGATTTCATCTTTGTGAGAACGCACATCCCAAATCGTATCCCAGTCCATCTTGGGACCGCTCATATCCGAACTTACCAAAGCTTCACCTTTGGCGCCGTTGGCATTGGTACGAAAATAGAATCCTTCACGGTTTCTGCGAAAGGGGTCGATGAGAATGAAAAAATAATCGTCTCCTCTTACTGGAGCATCCCGCTGCATGACTCCCGCTCGAATTTGTTCAGGCTCAGAATCATAACATCGTACCCCAACGTAGAGATTACTCTCATCGCGACATAACTTCACTTCTGTCTTTTCAGTCGCAGGTTCCCCTTCATTGGGTCTTCTTTGTCGAAAACCAGAGGCGATTTCCAAGTTCTTCCAGCAAAGATCATTGAGTTTCCCATCCAACTTTGGCGGAAATTCTACCTTGCATACCTCGATGGTATCTGAACTTTGAACTTCTAATTTAGGAAATAAAAGGAAAATCCAAATATTGATCAGAAAACGGCTGGCAGTTGAATTCACAAGTTGCGTAAAAAATGTTTAAGATTCATCCAATACTTTTTCAGTCTATCCTTCAATGAAAACCAAGGTTGTCAGGTCTGAAATCTTGTATCAGGATTTCTTAAGATTCCCTTTAATGAATCCATATCATTGACATCACTCCCTGACCCAATCCATGAAGTCTCTTCCATTGCTTATCCTGTCAATCATCTCATGTTTTGCCGGGCCAAATCCAAAACCAAATATCGTGATCATATTCACCGACGACATGGGGTATGGTGACATTGGTCCATTTGGCTCGGTTCATCCAACGCCACATCTCGACCAAATGGCCAAGGAAGGCATGAAATTGACTGACTTTTACGTCAACTCGACCGCCTGCACCCCATCGCGGTCCGCTCTTCTGACCGGATGCTACGCCGATCGCATCGGAATGGGGAGAGGGGTGGTGTTCCCAGCTGACTCTCGAGGTCTGAATCCAATGGAAATCACCATTGCCGAAATCCTTAAAGAAGGAGGCTATGCAACTGGTTGCTTTGGTAAATGGCACCTTGGGGACCAGCCCGAATTCATGCCCCTTGCCCAAGGATTCAACGAATACCAGGGAATCCCTTACTCCAACGACATGTGGGTCAGAGGAAACCCGAAACGCAACTACCCGCCCCTGCCCTGGATTGTAGGAAACCAGCCTGTTGCTCATATCCCCGATGCATCCAGCCAGGCAGTAATTACAGACTCCATCACCGATGCCGCGGTCGACTTCATCAAAAGGCACAAAGACCAGCCGTTTTTCTGCTATGTCCCTCACTCTGCCGTCCACTCCCCCCATATGGTCCTCTCTTCAAGGCTAACCGAGGCTGAAGGGGACGTAATGCGGGCCTTGGTCGGCGAGATCGATTCCAGCGCTGGGAGAATCTTGACTGCATTACGAAAAAATGAAATCGAGAAGAGCACCTTCGTACTCTTTACCAATGACAACGGCGGGGCCGGCAAGACCAACAGTGGTCCTTTGCGGGGGCATAAGTTCGGTCCCAAATACGAAGGGCACATGCGGGTCCCCACCATTGCCTGGTGGCCCGGAAAAATTCCTTCGGGATCCGTCTCCTCGGAAATCATCACAACCATCGATCTTTTGCCCACTATCGCAAGCCTTTCCGACCAAAAAGTTCCTCAGGATCGGATCATCGACGGGAAAGACGTCAGCGAGATCCTCCTTGGCAAGGCGAATGCGAAATCCCCCCATGAAACACTCTACTACGAAAAAGATGGAGTCCGGCAGGGAAAGTGGAAACTCGTCCGCTATAAGGTGAAAGCCGAACATTTTGCCGAGTTGTATGACCTGGAAAAGGATTTGGGGGAAAAAACCGATCTCGCTGAGCAGCATCCGGAAAAAGTCAGGGAATTGATCTCAGTGCTGGATGCCCATGTCGAGAAACTTGAAAGCGAGATTCGCCCAGCTGGCTACGCAGAGAACCCAAAGCCACTTCTAATTGATTCGGAGGGAGTGCCCACTTTGCTTGAATGGCGTCGCAACCGCTCCCCAGCAAAACCAAACGTTGTACTTATGCTCATCGACGATATGGGCTACGGGGACATCGGTCCATTTGGTTCAAAGATCAACAAGACGCCAAACCTGGACAGGATGGCCGCGGAGGGGCTTAAGTTCACTGACTTCTATAATGCATCGCAAAATTGTACGCCGTCGAGGGCCGCGCTTCTGACCGGTTGCTACGCCAAGCGTGTGGGAATGGATGGTAGAGTATGTTTCCCCAAAGAACCCAAAGCCTTGAGCCCGTCCGAATATACCATGGCCAGGATGTTCAAGGATGCCGGATATGCAACGGGCTGCTTCGGTAAGTGGCACCTTGGTCATCGGCCCGGTTATCTGCCCAACGACCATGGTTTTGATGTCTATGTGGGTATTCCATACTCCAACGATATGTGGGCGCCCTATGATCCTGCGACAAAGATATGGAAAAAGTTTAAGGACTGGCAGACTCCATTGCCTTGGATTGTGGACGGAAAATGTGTGGCGGTTGTAAAAAATGCCACCGATCAGGGCTTGCTTACACACGCAACTACGAAGGCCGCTCTAAACTTCATCCGTGAACAAGACGGAATGAAGAAACCTTTTTTTGCCTACCTGCCCTATGCCGCAGTGCATGGCCCTCGCGTAGGACACCCGGACTTCCTTCCTGCCGGGGCTCCCCGCTCTGAGGCCAATAAAACTGGCGCGGAGTTTACCGTTCACCTCACTGCCCAGATCGAAGAGCTGGATGCAGCGGTTGGCAAGGTGTTCGACTCGTTGAAGGAGCTGGGCATCGAAAATAACACCATCTTCATATTCATGTCTGATAATGGTGGATCGAGGGGGACGAGCATGGGACCCCTGAAAGGAGGTAAAGGCTCTATGTACGAGGGCGGCCCGCGGACACCCTTTCTGATTCACTGGCCTGAATCCATTCCTGCTGGTAAAGTCACTCACGAAATTGGGGTCAGCTCCGATCTGCTTCCGACTCTTGCCAAACTTTGCGGCGGCAAACTTTCGGGCAACAGAATTGACGGGCGCGATCTGTCTGACCTCTTTCTGGATCCCGACAAGGCAAAATCACCCCATGAGGGTTTTGCTCATAAGGGCATGGCTTACAGGCTAGGCAAGTGGAAGATGGTCGGAAAAAAATTGTACGATCTGGAGAAGGACCTTGGGGAGAAACACAACCTTGCGAAGCAATACCCGAAAGTCTTAAAGAAGCTCAATGACAAGGCTAATAAATTTTTCAGCAAGATTGAGGGCGAGATTCGTCCACATGCTCAAATGCCCGATCCTTCTCCCCTCATTGAGGAATCGGAAGCCGAAGCCCT
>CACMZN010000061.1 GCA_902618175.1 uncultured Verrucomicrobiota bacterium | reverse complement strand
TTTCCCTTCGTGGATCAAGGGGCGCAGGTCAGCCGGATGTTCCAAGTATTCTGCGTATGCTTCATCGAAGCAAAAAATCACATGATCAGGAAGAGAACGAACGAATGCAAAAATCTGTTCTTTTGAATTTGCGGTACCAGTCGGGTTGTTCGGACTAGGTAAAAATATGAGTTTGGTCCTTTCGCTAACGGCATCCCGCATGAGATTCAAGTCGTGAGTCAATTCGGGCATTTCGACCGATACTGGTTGAGCGCCGAAGAGCAGGGAAACGAGTTTATAAACGATGAAGGAATGTTCACCCAATATAACCTCATCCCCAGGTTGCAAAAATACATGACCGAGAAGTTCGATGATTTCGTTCGATCCATTCCCCAAGACGAATTGCGCCTCTTTCAAATCATGGACCCCAGCAAGTTGCTTGCGAAGAGCGTGACCACTTCCTTCCGGATAGAGATGAACTTTCTTGAGTGCCTCACAACCTGCTTCTATGGCCAAAGAGGAAGCGCCCCAAGGATTTTCATTGGATGCGAGCTTGCAAACTTCCTGAGGCTGGAAACCAAACTCTTCGGCAACAAGTTCGATCGGTTTGCCTGGTTGGTACGTCGGATGCTCAAGAATGCGGGGATTCGCAAGTTGGGATAACTTCATCAATTCAAACTTCTAATTAAGTTCAGGGTAGGATACAAGGAAAAGCATTCAATGAAATCTCGAGTTGTATCCCAATTACAAGCATTTAAACTAAGTTCATGAAAGTGGCTATTTTCGGATCTTCCGGTTTATTGGGTTCCGCCGTAGCCGGTGAGGTCAGCAAAAGAGGGTATGAATGTCTGCGTTTTTCCAGAAGGGGTTCGCCGACTGACTGGCAAAACCTTCATTCGGAAGCTCTTCCTCTGGAGAACAAGGAAAAGGTAACTCGAAGAATGCTCGATCTATGGCCTGATTCGATAGTTAACTGCGCTGCGGTGTCATCTCCGGTTGCAGTGAAGGCCGATCCTGCAGGTGCCCATATTACAAATGTCGAGGGAGCGCGTAATCTTGCTGAAATAGCGTCCCACTTAGGTGCTCGTTACATACATTTGTCGACCGACATGGTTTTTGATGGAACTTCCTACCGTTATCGCTCCACCGATCAGCCTAATCCGTTAAACGAATATGGACGCCAAAAACTTGAAGCAGAAAAACTTGTTCTTTCTGCGATGGAAGAAAATGTCGTAGTTTTGAGAATTACACTACTAAATGGAAACAGTCCGGAAGGTAAAAGAAGTCCGCACGAAAAAATTTTAAATGCTTTGGCAACGGGTGATCCCCTCACCCTTTTCAGTGACGAATTTCGACAGCCGTGTTCATCTCAAAACGTGGCATCGGTCATTCTCGAACTGCTTGAACGATCCAATTTGAACGGTTTGTTTCATTGGGCCGGAAAGGAGAAGATAAGCCGATATGATTTGGGAATCAGAATCCTCAGGCGTTTTGGCTTCAATGAGAATGCAGTCGTCAAAAGATCTTTACAGGAGAACCCTGGTCTTTCTGGACCCAGGCCAAGTCATCTGTCTTTCGAGCTTTCTCCTCTTCAAGGAAAGCTCAAGACTGAACCAACTACGATACAGGAACAATTGAACGAATTGATCGTACCACACTACTTATACCAATGGTATCGAGAAAATGCGGACGACCCCTCTAAGTACCTTCCTCGTTTTTGAAATTTTAGTTTTGAGTTTACTTCATTATCCAACCTTATCCGAGAGCGGTCCAGAAAACATGGGCACGGATTGGTGGCTGTTTTCCACCCAAGAGTATCCTGATCAACCGAAATTCAGATACTATGACTGGGTTGGCGATGAGATAAGTTTCGGTTACGGACAGGATTACAATTGGGTGGAGCGAAAAACTCGCAAATCGATTGAAAATTTAATGCGCAGACCCACGGGTGGAGGAATTGTAAGACATGGAGAAGATCTGACTTATTGCTTGGTTATTCCTAAAGAACACAAATCCTTCCACTTTCCCTCTCTGGACTTGTATGAATCCATCCATCAGTCAATGAAGGATGCATTTTCCAAACAAGGTTTGGAAACCGAATTGCAACCCTGTATGGTCGCTAAGAAAAGAGGGATTCCTGGTGACTGCTTTCTTGAGCCGGTAGGAAGAGATTTGATGACTTGTAGAGATGGTGAAAAAATAGCAGGCGCAGCCATGAAGAGAACAAAATTAGCGGTTCTCATACAGGGAACCATAGACCTCTCCGTCTTGCCTTTCTTCAACCAAATGATCTTTCAGACTGATTTCATTGAAAATCTCGCCCTTATGATAGGGGAAGTTCCCCACGCCGTATCATGGCCGGAAGATTTTCTTGATCAACGTATGAAATTTGCACTTGAATTCGCTCAAATGAAATGGAAAAGGGAGAGAAAACGGAATTAGCGTTCCAAAGTAAGCACACTTTCGATGTGTCGGGTTTGAGGAAAAAGATCAAAAGGTTGAACTTTGCAAACTCTATATCCTCCTGCAATCAGAAGTTTTGCGTCTCTGGCTTGCGTGCATGGATCACAGGAAACGTAGATGATGCGTTTCGGTCCGAACGATAAAGTTTGGTGAAGGAATTCATCATCGCATCCTTTTCTAGGAGGATCAATGATCAAAGAGCATGGTTTTACCTCATCACTTAATTCTCTGAAGATGGAAACGGCATCACCCAAAAAAAATTCAGCATTGGATATTTTATTCAGCAATGCATTTGTCCTTGCTCCTTCAAATCCTTCTCTGCTGATTTCAATTCCAATGACTCGATTGAATGAAGAAGCTCCGGCAAGTCCGAATAATCCTCCCCCGCAATATGCATCGACTAAGGTTTCACAGCCTTTGATCTTAGCTTCCCCGATTACGTAATCAACTAGTTTGGGTAAGATAAATGGATTGTTTTGAAAGAATTCACCAGCTTTGAATTGGAAAATCAAATTTCCCACTCTTTCACTTACGATTTTGTTTGGATCCGTTATCACTCCCTCCTCTACATCTCTCAACAAAAGCGTGCCTCCCCGTTTTTTTGCCTGTAGCGAGCGAATTTCATCTCTCTTTGAAGGAAGAACATTGTTAATGGGATCGGTTGCAATCGGGCAGTGCGAAACATCCACCAAAGCTTTGCGAGATCCATGCCGAAGAAAGCCAATTTTACGACTTTCAGCATTCTTTGATTTTTCGTAATGGGGAGTTAGTTTCGAACGATATCCAAAGATCTTTGGCGAAGGAATGACCGGGTTGACGAACGTCGAGATTTTTCCAATCCGAAGATAACTTTCTTCCACTTGCTTTCTCTTCCATCGAAGTTGAGTTTCATAGCGGGCATTTTGATATTGGCATCCGCCACAGGTTCCAAAGAGGGAACACTTAGAATCGATGCGTTCGGGAGATGCCTTCAAAATTTCAATGCAATCCGCATCCGAATAGTTTTTATGATTTCGGAAGATTCGGGCGATTACTTTTTCGCCAGGAAGCACAAAGGGAATTTGAATGACCCAATCTCCATCTCTCGCGATTCCCAGACCTAAGTTCGTGATAGACTCGATGTACAACTCGATCTCAAAATGATAGGGATAGGGATGTTCTGCAAAACCTTTGGGTTTTTGATACATGAGAAGATTTTCGTAACGGGCTCGCTCTTTTCATGCAAAACCCTTTTTCTATTTCAGTGAGCGAAGTGATAAAAAGTCCATCCAATCCCAGGATCAAGGAACTTGTCAGACTGAGGAATTCTCCGAGAACGAGAACAGAACGGGGTATGTTTGTAGCCCAGGGGATGGATGAATTGGAGATTCTTTTTCACGCAGATAAGGAGGTGAAGGAGATTTTTTATTGTGAAGAAAAAATCAACAACATAGCTCACATGGAGCAATTGGAGAGGTGGAAAGAAAAAAAAGTACCTCTTCAGAAACTCGAAATTGATGCATTCGAAAAAGCTTCCTATGGAAATAATCCAGATGGGGTAGTAGCGGTTTTCAAAAAATGGTCCCTGGATTTACCATCTTCTTATACCAGAAAATCGGATGTGATCGTGGTATTGGATGAAGTTGAAAAACCTGGAAATTTAGGCGCCGTTCTAAGAACTGCGGAAGCATTTGGTGCGGAAATTGTTTTGTTGTCGGAACCAAGCGTTGATTTTTTTAACCCCAACGTCGTTCGCTCCTCAAGAGGATTGATGGCAAAAGTTCCAGTCTTTTCAGGAACCAAAAAAATGGTGTTCGACTGGTTGATTGAGAAAGAATTCATTCTCGTAGGCACTAGTTCGAAAAGTCAGAAATCCATTTATGAAAAGCCTTGCCGAATTGGCACTGCGTTTGTCGTGGGGAGCGAGAAGACGGGACTAGGGAGTTTCTGGAAATCAAAAATTTCAAATTGGATGAAGATACCCCTTTTAGGAGAGGCAAGTTCAATAAATTTAAATGCCAGCGTCGCATGTTTGCTTGCTGAGTTCAACCGCTCGACTAGTCGCTGTTAAAGACTTTTTAGCCAGGGTAGGGTTTTCCTCATTGCATCGTCCATTGATATGATTGGGCGATATCCAAAGTCCGACAGTGCATCTTGATTGGAAAACCAATGATCATGAGCAAGTTGAGACGCGACAAATCGAGTCATTGGAGGATCTTGCTGAAGAGATAGGGAATTCCAAAGTCCTTCCATCAAAAAACCAAGATAATATGCCTTTTTGAAAGAGACTTTTTTTCTAAGGATGGGGAGGTTCAGGTGATCAAAAATTTCATTAATCCAATCCCACAACCGAACTGGTTCGCTTTGTCCGATGAAATATGGCTTTCCTCCCATATTATGGTTGCCAAACATTCCTTTCATAACAAGCAAATGAGCATGGCAAACGTTGTCGATGTGAGTCAAGTCCACCATGTTGTCTCCCTTTCCAATGATCTTCAGTTTGCCTTTGCGATGCCTTGAAAGGACTCGTGGAAGCAAGTGTGGATCCCCAGGACCCCAAACCAAATGCGGGCGAAGAGATATGGTTTGAAAGTGTGGTGGATTGTGAGCTTGCAAAACTTGTTTTTCGGCCAGTGCTTTGGTAAATGGATATGGTGCTGAAGAAGATTCTACATAAGGGAGTCTCTCATCTCCATTCCTTATGGGTTGATTGGAAAAAACTACGCTTGGAGTACTCGTTTGTATGAATTTCCTGACACCGTATGCATGGCATGATTTAAGGATTCTGATGGTGGAAAGATAATTCGCCGAATGATATTCCTCATACTTTCCTCCGACGCCGGCTTTTGCTGCAGTATGAAAAACGACGTCAGTGTTTGACAGCACGGATTTCGGAAGGTTTTCTTCGGCAAGATTGCAGGAAAAGTATTCCAAACCTTTTAACATTTTTTCTACCGGAGGTTGTTTGGTTCTTCCAACTGAAATAACTTGATGTCCCTCTTCCAAAAGCTTAGCGGCTAGCGAGTTTCCGATGAAACCCATGCCACCGGTTATTATGATTTTCATTGAATCAGACCCACATCAGGTTGAAGAGATACGATTTTATTCCATTTTTTCGCCAACTTGAGACGATGAATCTTGGCATTGTGACGAGTATCGACCGGTATGGAATGCTCCCAAAAGATTCTCACGATTTCAAAATTAGGAAAAGTCCGGCCCAGAGAAAGCATGATTCTGCGTTGAATGGCCTGTTTGTCACAACCTTTGGATGCCACCTCAACCACTAAGCATGGTTCTTTGGTCTTGTCCCGGCCAATCCCTATCAATGCGGATCGGGAAACGCCTTCCACGGCATTAACGATTGGTTCGAGCCTTTCAGTTTCAAGATGTCCCTGCTGAGTCTCCACTCGTTCGATCTTGCGGCCCAGAAACCTGAGATTCTTATCTTCGTCTAGATATCCCAAATCGCCCATCCGGTGAAAGATTTCTTCCTGGTAGGTGAATCGGGCATCGAAGGAAGCCCCGGGCATTTTGTAATATCCATCAGTTACCACGCCCCCGGATACGCAAATTTCGCCAACATCCTCTCCCGTTATCTCTCGCAGTTCGCCGATCCGGCTTGAAAAAGGCGCCATCGTAACAGGAAAAATCTTCACTTTTACACCGGAAATGGATTTCCCCAAAAGAGAACCTGCCCCGGACTGAATTGAATCTTTTTGAAGTATGATATCCCTGCCTTCGCAATAAGTCACGGGGAGCGCTTCGGTTGCCCCATAGGGAAGGTATATTTTTCCATGGGTTAAAATGCTTGCAAGTCTTTGCACCAATTTCGGGGAGGTGGGAGCACCTGCCAATAAAATTCGTCTCAAGGAAGGCAAGTTGATTTGCTCGCTTTCGCACCAATCTGCAATTTTTTTACCAATCACGGGAGACGCGAAAATGGATGTAGCATTATGAGAAATTATTGCTTCAACAATATTTTTAGGATGTGCGAGCGCAGGTTTTCTTGGATTCATCTCCGGGATGACGCTGGTAATCCCCAATGCTGGATTAAAAAGTGCAAAAATCGGTAAAGTTGTTAGATCGATCTCACCTGGTTTCATTCCAAAGCAACTTTTCAAGGACTGTACCTGATGATTGAAGGTTTGATGAAGATATCTGACACCCTTTGGCTTGCCTGTAGATCCTGAAGTGAAGACAATGGCCGCTAGTTCTTGCGGTGAAGTTGTAACCGGACCGAAAGAATC
>CACMZN010000060.1 GCA_902618175.1 uncultured Verrucomicrobiota bacterium | reverse complement strand
GAATTTTTCTTTGCACTTAGCGCTGCAAAATCCAACTATTCTACCCTCGTAGACGGAATTATGGTCACCATTGAGCACTTTTTTAGAGACGGGACACTTTTGGTTCAAAGGATTTTGATCATTGCTTTTCATGCTTAGCTTCAATAGGTTTTTCTCTAAATCTGATAACCTCTTGGAATCCGCTAAGGTGATTTTATTGATAATTTTGGATAGTTTTTCACACTCCCGCTCAAGAGAGGAAAAAGTATGAGGATCTACAAATTGCTTTAATAGGGAATTTGCCCCGTTGGTGGTGATGTTGGTCTGCCAGAGGAAGATTTTTTCCAAACGTGTGAGTTTTTTCAAATATCTTACAGACGAATCACCTAGCTTGGTTCCGTAAAGGTTTAAATAATTGAGATTTTCTAATTTTCCAAGGTAGGGACTTATGGAGTCTGAAATGTCAGTATTTTCAAGATGAAGCCTGGTAAGCAAACTAAATTTCGATAAAATCGGTCCTGCCTCATCGGTGATCGCTGTATGCCCTATGTTCAACCAAAGCAACTGCTTGGATAATGGCTTAAAAAGTTCGAGGGTTTCATCGTCAAACTTTTTACCTAGGTAAGATGCATTTGCATATATGGCATTAGTGTCTTGAGCGATACGCAAAGCAACGATACCCCTGTTTGCGAGGGATTCTAAAACCTTTGGATCAGCAATTGGTACAGTCGGCAAAGGAATGACATTAGCTATTTTTGGATCGATGGTCATTTTAGGCATGTTGTTCAAAACATGCTGCGCTGCCTTTCTAGCTGATTCATCGAGTTCAGAAATGAGCAAATCGAAGGAAGCCCCGGCTTTAATCCACGATTTCATAATTTGAAGTTCGTTTTGCGTAACAGGATTGTAATGCTTATCGTCTTCGTATGGAGGCATCGCTTCTTCGTCCTCCTTAGGAAGAATAATTCTATACACCAGTTCGCTACTGGCATAGTCTCCCTTTACTATAATTTTTTCTCCCATTCCACTTCCTCCTGCAAGTAGGTCTTTTTTAGTGTGCATTCTTAACTTGCCTTTGTTTTTTTCTGCTCCATGACAATGCTGGCATTTCGCTTGAATAACAGGTTGAATCAAAGCATCAAAAACTCTTGAATTGGTCAGTCCGGATTCACTACCAAGCACTTCATTTTTTAAAATACATAAACTGAAAAAGATGACTAGGTATTTCATACTCAAATTGGAAACAGGGTGGATTGGTATAAATTAGATGTCGTAAGTTGATATGCAAGATTCTAAGAGAAAAAAGGGTAAACTAATTGACTGGAGCAAGGAGTTGTGGTTCGTCCTATTGTTTGGTTGTATTGGTTTCACCGTATGGCCCCTAATGGTATACTTCCTGGGTCAGGCTTTAGGGATAGAATATTTTTCAAATATGAATTTGAGAGTTTGGGCAGAGCAAAAAGTGTATGGTCCACTGTCTGAAGGATCTTTTCGTACCCTTAGCCGTTTGCTCTTTCTATGTTTTCCGTATGGTTTCTCTTTTTGTCTCAGAATGATTCTAATGCAGTTAAATCGTGATAATTGATCTTCATGTTGTGGGTAGAAGGTTCTCTTGGAATTTGCAAAAGGATGAATATTTCCCAGAAAGTTGCAAAAGCCTTTGGTGTGTTCCCAGTTCAATAATATTTCCTTTTTCAAGAAATATTATTTGATCCGCTTCTCGGATTGTGCTCAGTCGATGGGCTATGATGAGAGTAGTTCGGTTGTTAGTCAGGTTGTTGAGAGAAAGTTGTATCTGTCTCTCCGTTTCGACGTCTACGCTGGAAGTTGCTTCGTCTAAAACAATGATCGGTGGAGACTTTATAATGGCTCTTGCCAGAGTGAGTCTTTGTTTTTCACCCATGCTGAGACGAACACCTCGTTCACCGATGACAGTATCCCAACCGTCCGGAAGACATTTGACAAAGTCGTAGGCAGATGAATTTCGCAAAGCCTGTATTATATTCTCATCCGAGCAAAGTGGATTGGCAAGGAGTAAGTTTTCCTTTACGGTTGCATCAAAGAGAAAGGGATCTTGAGAAACCATTCCAATGTTAGTACGGAGATCCTTCAAAGAGAAATCTTTGATATTGATGTCTCCTATGGAAATGGAACCTGAATTTACATCATAGTATCTAAGAAGAAGATTTGCAATCGTACTTTTACCTGAACCAGTTGGCCCGACAAGAGCAGTCGTGGACCCGTGTGGAATCTCGAAAGAAAGCCTTTTTACCACTTGGTCTTTATCCGAATAGGAGAATGCTACACCTTCAAATTTAATTGAGAAATTTTCTTTTGCGAATGGTTTAGGATGAAGAGGATTCACAACTTCGACTTCATGGTCTAAAATCTCGAAAACTCTTTCTCCGGAAGCTTTTCCCGAAGCTATAAGATTGTTTATTGAAACGAGTTGTCTTACAGGTTCATAAAACATGTTCGCATACAACAGAAAGGCAAAGAATTGTCCTTTGGTGAAAGAAGGATCGGTCTGAAGCAAATGAGCACCCATTCCAACAACTGCCAATATGCCCAAAGAAGAAGTGAAGCTTGCACTGGGACCTTGCACGGACCATCGATACATCGCGTTTAAAGAACGTTTTTGCAGTTCAAGTCCAATGTTTTGAAAACGACTTTTTTCCTTTTCCATCAAAGCAAAGGCGTGAATCAAACGATTAGCCTGAATATCCTCGACAAGCAAAGAATTAAGTTCTCCGGAGGTTTCGCGCACCGCCTTCCAGTTTTTTTTGGATACTTTCGAATACCTGAAGGCCATGATCATCAAAATCGGGAGCGGCAAGAAAACAAGAGCAGCGAGTCTTGGTTCCTGGCTAAACATCATGACCGTTACCCCAAAAAGGGTCAAAATCGCAATCACACCTTGTTCGGTACCGTCTAAGATGGCTCTCTCTACACTTTGAACATCCTCCACTACTCGAGAAGCGATGTCTCCGCTTTTTCTTTTGTCGTAAAAGCTTACAGGAAGTGTGAGAAGTTTATCGTGAAGATCCTTCCGAAGTTTAAGAATTACTTTCTGTTCAAGCTTATTGTTAGTTCGAATCCTAAGGCAGTTTAGAAATTCCTTGACTAAAAACAGAATCGCTATGATTCCGATGCCTTTTAATAAAAACCAGTGATCTTTGTGTCCCGGAGCAAAGATAATATCCAATACCTTTTGAATCACGGAAGGTACAGACACGCTGATAATCGTCATGACTACAGCCAACGTCAAGGTAGAGGCAAACAACAATTTATGTTTGAAAAGGTATGAAGATACTCGCCTTATAGTATTTTTGTTGTTGTTTTGAATCACTTTATTCGAAGAAAGAAAGCTTATCATTACGCGATTTACGATTTTGACAAATACCGAAGAAAAAATTCTCCAAGGAGCTACTGGCGAAACTTTGCTCGATCTTCCATCCCCCTATCAATCACATGTTTGTGGTTTGCTTCATTTGCCTCGTTTTCTGGCTAAGATACGAAAGCATTTGGAGGGGAAATTGCCCAAAAGTTATCAGAGAAATTTCACTAAAGGTTTTGATGGTTTTCTTTGTTTGCATCTGGGAGTTGAACCGGAGGATATCATAGAGTGCGTCAGAGACTCCAAAGAAGAGTTTCAATTGGATGCTAAACTCAGCGAGTTGTTTCCCAAGGATCTAAAGGCTCATGTTTGGAATAGAAAAGTCGTGCAAATGGGAATGTCGGACATGGCAAGAGAAAAACTTCAGGAAGTGAAGCAAAACTTAGGTGCCAAAGATAGATTGGATTTGCTGAGCTTTGCCGACGTGATTGATTTCGACGAGAGAAAAATCCCATGACACCTCAGATTCTCTTGACGGTAAGAAGAGTAACATCGTCTCTTTCAGTTTCGACGGAAGAAAATTCGTTCAGGAACCTGACCAAGTTCTTATTTAAGGATTTCGCTGAATTTTTTGAGTTTGAAGCAAGAAAACTGCTCAATCGTTCTATTCCAAACTCTTGCTTCTCGGCATTTGCAGCTTCGGTTACTCCATCTGTGTAAAGAACAAGGGTGTCGTTTTCTTTGAAAGGAAATTCGCAATCTTCAATCATTTCATCAAAAAGCTCGGAAGGTACCATTCCCAAAGCCATACCTCTTCCATGAAGCTTTTTAACCAAATGGTTTTCTTCGCCAGAGGTAGTTCCCAACAAGGCAGGTTCATGACCAGCTCGGGCATAGCTTATAAGGTCTTTCTGAGTGTCTATAATGGCAAGGAAGAGAGTAATGAACATATCATCTCTGATCCTTTTTTCCAATTCCAAGTTCAACCGGCTGAGAACTTCCGAAGGGGTACGATTCTTGGTGACTAAATGTCGCAGATGTGTTTGACAAAGAGCCATCAATAGGGAGGCAGGTACTCCTTTGCCGGAGACATCAGCAATTGATACGGCGAATTTATTGGAGGTAAGCTTATAAAAATCATAAAAGTCACCTCCTACTTGTAAAGAAGGAAGATAAATGGCATCCACTTCCAAACCCTTGCAATTTGGAAATTTTTGGGTCAGGAAAAGTTCTTGAACATTCTTGGCAAGACTCAAATCAGAATCCATTCTGCTTTTGGCGAATCGCAAGTTCATGGCATCTGAGTTATTGATGGCCAAAGCGGCTTGTTCAGCCAAAGAATTGACCAGAGAATGATCCATTTCAGAAAACGAAAGACCATTAGATGGATTTGAAACGGCTAAAACACCGAGTACTTTTTCGTTATGAACCAACGGCGAAAAGACCATTGATCTAACATACAAAGAAGGATCGGTATGTTTTATGATTCTTGGATCATTACGAGCATCTTCAACGAAGACAGGTTTGCCAGTTTTGGCAACTTCTCCAACGATACCTTCTCCTTCTTCCAAAATTTCAGACGACAATACTCGTTCCAAAAACCTAACTCTCGGTTCTTCGGATTCACCCATTCTTTCCCGAAGAGCACGCTGTGGCGGAAACAATCCTTCAATGGCTACTCCTTGGAGTCTGCCATTGGAAAGTTTTTCATACACGCAGGCACTCATTGCCCCAGTGGTGATTACAGCGGTATGGGCGATTCTTTGGTAAAGGTCCTTTCGGGCAACCCCTTCCCCTATTGCAACTGCCAGATTGTGCATGAAATCAACGACGATTTCCTTCTCCTGTTCAAGGCGAAATTTTTCATCTTCCAGTGCAGCCCGTTTTACAAATTCTCTTTTCCGGTAAACCAAAAGCAGGAGAATCCCAATTAAAAGTCCTGCTGTAAAAAAAAGAAACTGATAGAAAATCATGTCACAATGGCTTTTCCGAACCTAACTGGTTTTGTTCAAGGTAACTGACCACATCAGAAAAACTCTTGAGGTTTTTTTCATTTAGATTCATCAAGGCTTTGTGAGCTTGGTAAATGATCTTCGAAGAAGCGACACCATTTATTCTTTTGGAGGTCAAGGCTTCCAAATGAGAAGAATCCGTACACACTTCTGAGCTAACGACAGCGATTTTGTGTATGCCTAAATTTTCAACGGTTTCCAGATTCCTACCACGTAGATTAAGCAGAGTCAAGGAACCGGAGTGATCTGACTTTTTGATTTTAAGAGCCAGTCCTACTAGAATGCCCAAAAATGTACTGTCAATGCTTTTGCAATCCTGAAAATCAATCACAAAGCACGATTGGCCCGCCTTCAATCTTTCATTAAAAAAACTTCTCAGGGGTCCGCAATTAAGGTAGGAAGCTTTCGAAAGGATTTTTAAAAAATCGCTTCTCTGCCCAACATGAACTTGAAAATAGGATTCTTTGTTCATGTTTGTCTGGATTTCTTATCAAAAGACTCCGCAAGTAAAATTCGAAAATATGTTAACCTCAAAAAATGAGAAAGGATCCAAAATATTTTGGGTAACATAAGAAGCTTCAATTATTTTCAATGAAATTTGCATGAAGCGTAAACTGAAAAATCACATTATTTGAGCGAATCCTTAATGATTGAAAAATCAGGTAACTCCTTTGGATCATCCGAGGTCCAAGAGTAGACAATTTTTCCTTCCTTAGAAATGACGAATGCTGATCTTTTGGATACACCCTCATAGCCAATGAAATCTTCATAAAGAACTCCATAATCACTCGAAACCGTCTTGTTGAAATCGCTTAGAAGAGAGAAATTCAGTCCCTCTTTAAGTGACATGGCTTCTTGTGAGAATGGGCTGTCAACGCTTATTCCATAAACTTTGGCATCTAGTTTCAAATACGAATCAAGATCATCTCTTACCGAACAAGCTTCCGTAGTGCAGACTCCTGTAAAAGCAAATGGGAAGAATAACAACACAACATTGTTTTCTCCACGATGTTGACTTAAGGAAACTTCCTGCAAACCTTGTGCATTTTTTGTCTTTAAAATAAAATCAGGGGCGGTGTCACCGGTCTTTAATGTCATAGAAAATGTGGAATATGGATTACGGGCAAAAGGAAATTTGCTAATGCACTTGGTCGGGAACGCAAGCTGAAACAGTCCAAGTAGACAAAGTGTAAAAATTCTTCTCTCGCAGAATATTTAAAATATCTTTAACAACATCAGCTTTCGAAAGATGAAACTCAAAGAATTGTTGATTAATTCCGAAATCGTTATTGGGGAAGATGATTTAAAAGAAAAACTTGCTGCCGGCAAAAGACTAAAAATAAAATTTGGCGTCGATCCGACTCGTCCAGACCTCACCTTCGGTCACCTGGTCGTGTTCAACAAATTGAAGCGATTTCAAGATGCAGGTCATGAAACAATCCTAATTATTGGAGATTTCACAGCCCGA
>CACMZN010000059.1 GCA_902618175.1 uncultured Verrucomicrobiota bacterium | reverse complement strand
TCCTTTCTTTCTTGTTTTTTGCCAACCTTTTAATCTTAAAACCCACCTCTTTTGCCTCCCGGCATTTCAGTGCAGCCTTATTCACAAACATGTCGTCACATGTTTCCTGAAAGTTTTGATGATTTGGTCCGACAACCAATGGAATTCCGAAACTAACTGCCTCGATGGGATTTTGACCTCCGTGATGAGGGGGTAGGGTTTTCCCCAAAAAAGCCAAATCTGCAGTTTGAATGAGAATTGAAAGTTCACCGGTGGTATCTGCAAGATAAATAATATTATCTTCAGGAGCTTGCTTGCAAAGCGAGCGTAAGTGATAAGAAAAATCAAAGTTTTTCAAATTCCTTTCGATTTCAGCACGCCTTTCGGCATGTCTAGGGATTAGGAGTAAACGAATGTCTACATTTTCGCTTCGCAGCGAATCGATGGTTTTGAGAAGCATTTTTTCCTCTCCCTTCCAAGTTGAAATTCCTGCAATCACCAAGGAATTTTCTGAAAAGCCAAATTCTCGCCTAAGTCGCAGTTTGTCCGCCAAAGGAATTTGTTTGGATTCATCGGCATCAAGTTTTAGATTTCCAGAGCATTGAACTTGTTGCTCTTCGAGCCCCAAACTCATCCATCGTTTTTTCTGTTTTTCAGATGCGGCCAGTACCCTGAGTTTCGGAGGCACAAGCAAGGAACGAAAGATTCCAATGAAGCGTAATCGGGAAAAGGATCGTTCTGATAGCCGAGCGTTGATAACTAGGAGTGGTGTGGATCTCGACAACGCTTGGTAGAAATGTTCAGGCCAAAGCTCACTGTCTACGACGATGGCAAGGTCAGGATTAATACGCTTCCAAGCCTTGCGCGAAAAGGGAAGCCAATCAAGAGGAAAAGGCCCATGAGCAAGAAGCTGAGCCTCGTATTTTTTTTGTGATAAAGAGAGACTCGTGCTGGTGGTGCCGCTGAGTACGATTTCAATTTTTTCGTCCTCAAACAACTTCCTTATAAGTTTACTTATAGAGGCAAGTTCACCTACGCTGACTGCTTGTATCCAAATTCTGCGAATGCCTTTTTTCTTTTTTTTTAAGACGGGCCAATTTCCGAGACGATAGGACATTTTATAAGCATACCCACCTCGTCGAATCATTCTCTTCAAGTAATATGGTGAAAAAACCAACAAAAAAAGAGGAAAAAGTAATCGATAGATATAAATCATCTTATTCATGCGAGATTTCGAGCTTTTCCATTGCCAAGTGGATTACGGATGGAAGAATATTCATTCCCTTGACTAATGGAGACTTCAGATAGAATCGCGAAACTTTTTTCAAATTGCCGAAAAAGAGGTCGGGCGGCATTCGTGAGTTATGTTTGCGCGTGTGATCCGAATTTTGTGGTTTCCCTGGAGATTTGCAAGTCATTGATTGAAAATGGTTCTGATTTACTTGAACTCGGAGTGCCTTTTTCTGACCCTCTTGCTGATGGACTTACTAATCAATTGGCATCTCAACGAGCACTCGAATGGGGTTGCAGGCAGGAAGACGTATTTGATTTGGTGCGAGAAATAAGAAAATTCTCAGACATACCCATCGTATTCTACACCTATTACAATTTGATTTATTCTCAAGGTTTGGAAAATTATGTCAAAGAGGCAAAGGGAGCAGGGGTGGATGGTTTGCTGACTTTGGATTTGCCTCCTGAGGAAGCGGAGGAATTAGTTGCAATATCATATGCTCATGGAATGAGTAATATATTCATCATTGCTCCTACAACCCCAGAATCGAGAATTCCCACGATCGTTAATTCTGCCTCCGGTTTCTTATATTATGTTTCCCGAGAAGGAGTGACGGGAGAGAGAAAAGACCTCGCCAGTGATTTGGAGAAAAGGATTAAAATCATCCGAGCTTACACTGAATTACCTCTTGTGGTGGGCTTTGGAATTTCCACTGAAGAACAGGTTAGAGAAGTCGGAAAGTATGCAGACGGAGTGGTGGTCGGAAGTGCTTTGGTGAATTGTATATCCTCGAATTTAAGCGATTCTGAGAACATTCCTCACAAAATTGGCGACAGGGTTGCTCAGTTGTCCTCTGGATTGTACGGGAATTAACTCAAGGATTCCTTCTTTGAGAGTGGGCCATTCTCCATATGAAATTCACTTTTTAGGCGGAATTACCGCATCTGGGAAATCTGCTTTTGCTCTTGAGTGGGCAAAAAATCGAAATGCTGAAATTCTATCCTGTGATTCCATCGCGGTCTACAAGGGTATGAATGTGGGTTCTGCAAAGCCAACTGACGAGGACCGAAAAAAGATCCCTCATCATGGTTTGGATCTTTGCAGAATCGATGAAGAGTTTAATGTCATTAGATTTTTCGAATATGCAAAACAGGTCGTTCGAAAAACAATGAAAGAACGGAAAAATCTTTTAGTTGTTGGAGGTAGCGGTTTTTACTTGCAATCTTTTTTCGAACCAATTGCAGATGGAGTCATAGTAACCGACCATATTAGACGAAAAGTTCGAGAAATCGAGGCTTCTGGAGGGAGGAAAGAACTGCTTGCCCAGCTCACAGTTTTGAATCCGCAAGGACTTGGAAATTTAGATGTTAATAATCCAAGAAGACTTATCCGATGCCTGGAAAGATGCATGAGTTCCGGTAGGAGCCTTGAAGAACTGTCGAAAGATTTTAAGTCCCTCCCTAATCCTTTCGTTGGAATCAAAAAGAATGTCTTATGGTTGGACAGAGAAAATCCTGATGTGGAAAGAAGGATTCACCATCGTACGCAGAGAATGTTAGAGGATGGATTAGTTGAAGAAACAAAAGGTTTGTTGGAAGAGGGCTTGGAGCAAAACCCTGTGGCGCTTCGTGCAGTTGGATACCGCGAAGCGGTTCGATTCATAAGAGGCGAGTATTGCCAAGAGCAAATGGTTAGGAAAGTAAACACATCGACTCGACAGTTGGTTTCCAAGCAAAGAAAATGGTTCAGAAAAAGGCTTCCCCTTTCTTCTCGATTTGTTTTGCAAGAGGGGTATTCGGTCAATCACGATGAAGTTGATTGGATTTCAGGCGCTTGACCAGTAACACATCCTCTGTCTAAATAATCTGATTAGACTTAAACTATCTTCCTTATCATGAAACCTTTGCGACGAATTGCGATTGTTGGTAACTCGACCAAAGACGGTGCATCTTATGTGGCGGAGCAGTTGGAATCGATGGCCAAAACTTTTGGTCTTACTACAATTCTGACAATGGACTTTCCACCACCTGACCGATTCCTTGAAGGAATGGACGCTTGTTTTGTGGTGGGTGGAGACGGAACCTTGCTTAATTTGATGAACCAAGCAGTTACATTCGATGTGCCCGTAGCCGGTATCAGGCATGGGCAGCTTGGATTCCTTGCTACTTTTTCTCCTGATGAAATGAATAGAAAAATGCCGATTATTTTCCAAGGTGGTTATCGGATAAAACGCAGGAGTACCCTATCCTTTATGAAAAAAGAAGGTTGTGAATTATTGGCCCTCAACGATTTGGTCGTCAAGAGCGGATCCGATGGTCGCCTTGCTCGGTTTTCCGTTCTTGCTGATAGCGAACTAGTTGCAGAATATGCATGCGACGGTATTGTCTTTGCTACGCCAACTGGTTCCACTGCATATAGTCTAGCCGCAGGTGGCCCGATTGTTCATCCTGATTCAGATGTGATGTTGATGACACCGATTTCAGCCCATACCTTGACCAGTAGAAGCGTGGTTTTCCCATCCGGCATCTCTTTGTCGATCCATTCGGAGGGCAACTCGGACGATCCGTTGGTTACGGCAGATGGTCAACCTGCTTTTGAGGGCTCAGTCAGGTTGCCACTTGAGGTTTCGGTGTCAAAACAAACATTTCCTCTTTTGGAAGAAATCAAACATTCGCACTTTCGCGTTTTGCGCAACAAGTTGAAATGGGGATGAAACCAAGAACCTAGTCGGATCAGGAGAAATGCTCTCTTCCGGTACGCGAATAGGCCCGAATGTAATCAAGTCTTGGCTTGTTGAGGGATCCTGTGGACAGAGCTATGAATGTGAGCGAAACGATCAGTTTGCGAAGAAAAAAAAATATTTCGTTAAGCTTGTTTTCAGAAATACTTCGGAGATCAAGGGGTTCAGCGATTTCTTTACTCAGGAATGTCAGGCGTTGCAACAACTGGAGGGTAAGGGAATTTGGCCTGTAAGGGATTTTGGAGTAATGAAGTGGAAGCATTGGATTTCCTACGATTGGTTTGAAGAGCGGAAAATTCTTCTAAATGAAGGTGAATGCAGAGAGGTAATCGATAAGTCGGGAGAAAATTTTTTAATTAGATCTCTCGAGGATCTATTGAAAATCAACACT
Organism: uncultured Verrucomicrobiota bacterium; assembly: GCA_902618175.1. Lineage (GTDB taxonomy): Bacteria > Verrucomicrobiota > Verrucomicrobiia > Opitutales > Seribacteraceae > Seribacter. The sequence continues at coordinate 2,584 of CACMZN010000059.1, read as the reverse complement.
TTTCAGATGAAACACCAGGAACTTCTAGCCGTAATGACCGATTTACACATTGGAATGCATAAAGCACATTCCAATGGATTCATTCATGGAAATCTCAAGCCGAGCAACATTCTAATTAGACAATTAAATTCTCAAAAGTGGAACGCCTGGATAGCAGAAATTGGGTTATATCGTTTGAGTAGGTATAAAAATCAGTCGGGTGAAGCCAAGGAGGATCAAAGGATTCCCTTCGTCAATCTAGAAGCTCAGGATTCTCTGCAAGAAGCTGTGAAGTTCAGACCACCCTTTGGCAATATGGAAGATTCCCCAGAAGAGAGTTGGGATATCTTTGCTCTTGGCCAAGTGGTTCGCCAGACTGTTGACTCCTTGATGATTTCCAGTGAAGAGCAGGACCAATGGTTGGGCTGGGCGGAGCAGGCGTCTCGTGCAGGAGGGTTTGCATCGATTGCCCATTCCATGAAAGCATTACCTGGAGTTAAGAATCTTTCCGAATTTGGGATTTCACTCCCTCCTTGCGAAAATGAATCAGTCGCTGATTTGGAAAAAATCCGAAGTCGAAGAGAAAGAGAGTGGCACAAGGCAGAAAAACTTTCATCTTTGAAATTCCGTCGCAATATGACTGGCTTTGTTGGAATAATGGGTTTCACTGCCTATGTATTTTCTTCTGTCTATTTATATTTTCTTCCTGCTCCTTGGACGGAATATTCCTTGGAAGGAGCACTTGACAGTTACCAGTTGGGAGCCGGTTTATGGAGCGGACAGGCTTGGGGAATTTTGCCCGGTGCGTACGACGACGATGGAGACGGTGGGCAAAATGTTGTTGGAGAATGGAATAAGGAAGGCGAATTCTTCAAGTTAAGTTTCCGTAAATTCAAGAAAATCAACAAAAAAAACAGCGATAAGAAACTCTGGCAATTCATTGGAAAGGGAAGTACCTCCCCGGATGATTATCACAAATGGACTGATTACCTCACCTATGACAGAAAGAGAGAGGTTTTGCAGATGATGAAAAGAGTCGACGAATCCAATACTTATTTGCCTGCCAAGACATCTCAGCAAAAACCACGACTTTATCCTAAGGAAAGAATCAGTCGAAGTGAGGGAAAACTGATCCTGGCTGAATTATCATTCGAGAGAGAAGACGAATCTTCAGTAAGCTGGGAGTTGTTCATAGGACTGGGTTTCTTGCTGGCAAGCTCCTTATACCAAAGAGAACTTCTAAAAGTCGAAAGTGTGAAGGATATAAAGGATTGAATCTTGAGGTCGTTATTTCTAACTTACAGACAAGGGTTTATGGCTGGAATATCGAAATTTATCTTACTATTTCTGATTTATCTTTTGACATCTTGTGGCAAAGAAAGTCCTCTCGGTGTGTATTCTGGCCGAATCATGGATTGGATTCATGAAGTGTATGAAGCCCAAGTCACATCCCAAGGAAAGATTTATCAGTTGAATCTCATCTTGAAGCAAACCCCTCAGGGAATGAAGGCTGAAATGAACTTTCTTCATCCCGAAATGGATGCAGTCAAAAGAAGCGGATCATGGGAAGTGGGCGATGGTGAACGCTTGATTCGTTTTGACGACGGGAAAAATCCTGATGAATATTTTCTTATTAAACGAGGTCTACGATATGCATTTCAGACCAAAACTGGTCTGAGTAACGATGATGGATCCCCCATCTTGATGATGAGAAACATCGGACTCTCAAGGAAGGCTTCCTATCCATTGAAGATAAGATTTCTCAACGATCAAAAAGCTGTGGTTGAAGGTGGTTTACTGGGTAACTCACTAAAAGGAGAATGGAGTTGGGCATCAGATAAAATAATCTTGTCGGTAAAAGTACAAATTTCCGATGATGATCAATCTGGTGAAGGCGACATGGAAAACTATAAATATTTTTTTCAACCCTCGGAAAACAATTCCAATGTTCTTGAGCTTGAAAAAATCGTAATTTTAAGACCATTTCTAAAAAAAGACGGGTCTAAGAGACAGAGTTGGATGAGTTCACTTCGATTCTCTGAAAAACCTTTGTTCAAGCAACTGGATGGTTGACCGACAAACCTCTTGATTCTCTAAAGTTTGACTTTATTTGACCGCTGATCAGTGTTAGGGTTTTTACCCTCTTTCCTAATGATCACAGCATTGCAACACTTCATATCCAAAAAGGGGAAGTTTGTTTTCGTACTGCTTCTTTTGGTTGTCATAGTGTCCTTTGTGCTTTATCTGGCACAAGGATCATCGGTATTTGATCTTTTCCCTGATCCCAACAGACAAAGAAAAGACTTTTATGGGACAGACCTCAATGATCCAGACAAAAATCGCTTGTTGTCGATGACCAATCGCGTAGCGTCTGATTTCGGAGCAATCGTTGAGCCTTTGAGTGAAGATGCGGAGGTTTCCGACAGGAAGTATATTGAAAATGTGCAAGCTCGACTTCAGACTGCACTTCAATCGAACCAAGAGGATATGGACAGGTCATCGTTGCAGAGAATGATCGGCTTCATACAGTCTTGGCCGAACCTACCCAAATCCTACAAGATTAGGGAAGTTGCCCGATCAGGTTCCTACGACTTCGCTTTTTCAC
>CACMZN010000058.1 GCA_902618175.1 uncultured Verrucomicrobiota bacterium | reverse complement strand
AAAAAGCGTTGGATAGAAGCGGGGTTGGATACCAAGGGTATGGATGAATTGACCGATGACCCAATCTCAAACCCCAAAGGGGAAGCGAATAAAAGGATTACTTATGCAGCCATGGTGGAGGAAATGGACCTCACTTTGGTCGATGTTCTCGATGCCCTCGAACAAACGGGCGAATTGGAAAACACCTATGTCATCTTTACCTCCGACAATGGGGGCGGGCATGCCGAATGGCGGGAAGTGGATGGTGAAACCCGCAGGTTTAATGGTCCTTTGCAAGAGGGGAAACGTTCGATTTTTGAGGGAGGGATCCGCGTGCCCACAGTCATATCTGGTCCCGGGATCAAAGCCGGTTCGCAATGTGACGTACCCATCGTGCAGTGGGATTTCCTCCCGACCTTTCATGATTTAAGTGGAAGTGAGGCTCCAATGCCTCCCAAGGTGGACGGGGGAAGCCTCCGTCAGGTTTTCAAAAGAGGGAACAAAGGAAAGGTCAAGCGGGTCGCGCCCGGAATCATTCACCATTACACCTGTCACTACCATCCGCCGATCAGTTCCATCATCATCGATGACTACAAATTGATGCGTCATTTGAATTCCAATGAATTTAAGTTGTTTAATGTAAGGAGTGACTATCGGGAGCAAAAGAACCTGGCGGCTGAAATGCCTGAAAAAGTGAAAGAATTGGACGAGATTTGCCGTAATTACGTGAAGAAGGTAAAGGGAGGAACCGCTGAGCAGGTAAGGCAAGCGCATCTCGAATTGATGGATCACTTCAGTCAGCAGTCGGTTTATCACTACAGGAAAAGGTTAGCGGTCCTGAAGGAACAGAGTCTTCCTAATTTTGAAGACCGGAAGGCAAAAATGCTCAAGCAGTTGAATGACGATCTTTTCAAAAATTTGTTCAATAAGGAAAAAACCAATCTGCATCGTGAACTTCATGCCTGGAGGGAGGGTTCGGAAAAGAACCTAGCCGAAGAAAATGCCCGGGCAAAATGGGTTGAATTCGTTGATTGAGGAAATTACAAGTTTGGCGACCAGCCTTTGCCCATGAAAAAAATTACACTCAGCCCACTTTCTCTCTTTTTGCTGTCTTTGGCGTCCTTTGCCGAGGATGCTCCTAACTTCATCATCATTTATATGGATGACCTGGGGTGGCACCAGACTTCCGTGCGGATGATGGAATCGGAGCCGAGTTCAAGGCATTCCTTTTACAAGACACCGAATCTGGAACGCCTTGCCCAAATGGGTATGCGGTTCTCCAACGGCTATGCACCGACTGCAACCTGCACCGGATCCCGTGTGAGCATCCAATTCGGGCAAACTTCGGCCCGCACGCAATATCGCTACGTATTCGACGTTTACCATAAAAAGCAACGTCCCGAAGGCTACGCGGGCCAATACTCGCTGGCCGATGCCGTTAAGACAGCGGACAAGAACTATGTTGCGGCTCACTTTGGCAAAGGAATGACGGAGAAGCTGAAGCTGGTGAATTATGATATTACCGATGAGTACGAACAGTATGCCCCGAATGGTAATTTACATGGTGAAAAAATTGACATTCCATCCCGCAAGGATCTGCCGTTGGATAACCCCAAGCGAATCTATTCACTTATCGACGAATCGATGAAATTTCTTAAGGAAATTGCAGGCAAGCGACCCTTCTTAATGATGGTTTCCCATTACTCGGTTCACGTGCCGCATGCGGCATCCCAAAAATACATGGACAAATGGCAGGCTAAGTACGACGCTCTTGAAAAACCTCTGGACAAGGAGGAACTCAGGCTTTTTGAGAGGGAATGCAAACCGTTGTACGGTGCGATGCTTGAGGAAACGGACCAGCACATCGGAATCCTTCTAGATTATCTTGAAAAGACCGGCCAATTGGACAAAACCTACTTCTTCTTCACCTCCGATAATGGCAGTGAATGCATTCCTCTCACAAGGGAAAACCGTCGCTACAACGGTCCTCTGCAGGAAGGAAAGTATTCCTGTTTCGAAGGGGGGATTCGCGTTCCCTTTGTGGTTGCTGGACCGGGGATTCAAGCGGGTACTTTTTGTGACGTTCCGGTTGTGCAGTGGGATCTTCTCGCTACCTTGCACGATCTGAGCGGCAATCGGATACCCCTGCCGGAAGATATTGATGGAGGGAGTTTAAGGGATGTTCTGTTCAATGGAAACAAAGGCAAAGTACGAAGGAACGCACCGGGTATTATTCATCACTTCCCTAGCCACTACCAAGTTCCGATCAGTGCGATTCGCATAGGCGATTATAAGTTTATGCGCAATATGAACACGGATGAGGTGAAACTTTTCAACGTGGCGGAGGATTACCGCGAAGAGTATGATCTTGCTCAAAAAATGCCTAAAAAAGTGGCTTCGATGGATAAGATTCTACGAACTTACGTTAAGGAAGTGGATGGGGGTGACGTGAAAGACAGCTATCGGGCCTTTTATGAAACGATGGATGATTTCGAGGGCCGGGCCGAAGATGCTCACAAGCGCAAGTTGAAGGAACTCGATGAGACCAAGCCTGCCGACTACGCAGATCAAAAGGCAATGATTGATCAAGAACTCGAGCTTAAGAAACGTAGCTTTAACGCGAACCGCGCCATCACCAAAAGACAGGAAACATGGCCTGGTTGGTACGATACGGCCCGTAAGACCGTGGAAGCGGAAATTGGTATGACTAAGGGAGGGAAACTAATTGAAAAAAAGTAAGCCGTCCACCGAGCCCTGAAGATTTTGATTTCATAAAAAATAATCCACCGATGAGAAATAACCCGATCATTCCTTTAGCCCTAACCCTAGCCTGCCTCTGCTCCTATGGGGAAAATGCTCCCAACTTTCTTCTCATCTACGCGGATGACCTTGGATACACTCAAACCAGCGTACCGATGATGAAAGGCCGACCCGAGCTTGGCCACTCTCTGCACCAAACGCCAAACTTGGAAAAGCTGGCCGCCCGAGGGATGCGTTTTTCCAACGCATACTGTCCGTCTCCGGTCTGCACGCCTTCTAGGGCAAGTATTCAGTTCGGTATGACTACTGCACGGGTCGGATGCATCTCCATTCATGATGTCGTGATGAATAAGAGACAGGTGGATTTTAAAAAGAAGCTTTCCTTGGCGGAAATGCTGAAGGAATCCGGGAAAGGGTATGTAAGTGGTTTTTTTGGGAAGGGTTGCACTCCACTCGGATGGTTCAAGGATCACGGTTATGACGTGACTGATTTCATTCACAAGCACCCCAATGGCAACGGACATGGGGATTGGTGGGAACCAGCGGACAAAACCCCCATCCCACTCGATGACCCTAAGCGGGTGTTCAGTCTGGCCAAGTCCTCCAATGCATTTCTCGAAAAACGAGCCAAGGACGAGAAACCTTTTTTTCTCACGATTTCTCACTATGCCTTGCATGTTCGTAATATGTCGTTGAAAAGCACCCGTCGGAAATACCTGGATATTGTTGCCGAACGGGAGGGCATTGAGGAAAAGATTCCAGACATTTCCAAGTTTGATGACAATATCGCTGAAATGCCCGAAAAGTTGAGAAACCATTGGGAGCGGGCCAACTATGCCGCAATGATGGAAAATATGGATACCTCCATTGGGATGGTGCTCGACCGTCTTGAGGAACTGGATCTGCAAAAAAATACCTTTGTGATTTTTTCTTCGGATAATGGAGGTGGAGCCAGTAATCATCCACTCCAGGGAGGGAAAGCGAGAATGTGGGAGGGCGGTATACGGGTTCCCATGATTGTGGCCGGTCCAAACATCCCCGCAAATTCGCAATGCGACAAACCCGTAGCTCAATGGGATTACCTGTCCACTATGCATGATCTGTCGGGTAGTTCGGTTCCTTTGCCGGAAAACCTCGATGGGGTGAGTCTACGTCCGGTTCTGGAAAAAGGAAACAAGGGAAAACTCGCCAAGCGTGACACTGGATTCGTTTTTCATTTTCCTGCCTTCTATACCATTCCAGTCACTTCGTACCGAGCTGGGGATTATAAGTTGATGCGCCATTTGAACAGTGGGGAAGTCAAGTTATTCAATGTGGCCAAGGATATGGGGGAGACCAAGGACTTATCCAATTCGATGCCTGAGAAAAGGGATGCCATGGTCCGCAAACTCGATGCTTATTTGAAGAAAGTGGGAGCTTGGACTATGGAAGAAGTCTATGAGACTCGCCTTGATGAATTAAACGAATGGATCGAAGTGAAGCAGCAGCAGGTTTTGGAGTGTCAGAAAAAACTTAAGAATTCCCCAGACGACAAACAGATTGAGGCACAATTGAAAAAGGTGCAGGAATCTTTAAGCAGATTTGAAAAAACACGTTTCCAAGTCTTGGCTAATCAGGCCTCGTCCAACTGGCTTTAAAAAGGAGTATTTTTTTAATTCGTATTCCGCATTTAGGCAGCTAAGTATTCAGCTTTGGAATTGGAGAAGATAAATCGTTTCATTTTAGAGCGAACCAATGCGGAGAAGATCACGGGTCGGATTGAAGTTCAGAGACTATGGGGCGGATATGGTGCTATACAAAAAATTTCTTTAAAGGGTGCGGATTTCCCGAGTGTTGTGGTCAAGTACGTTCAACCAGGTCGTGGATCGCATCCACGGGGATGGAATACAGACCTTTCTCACCAGAGGAAACTCAAATCTTACCAGATTGAAACTACCTGGTATGCTTCACAAAAAAATAAGGATGGGAATAATTTTGCCCGTATTCCAAGGTGCATTGGTACCCAAAAGGAGGAAGACGAAATTTTGCTGGTTCTGGAGGATCTGGATGCATCCGGTTTCGCCGGACGAAGGCAATCGGTCAATCAGACCGAGTGGAGAGCATGTGTGCGCTGGTTGGCCGCCTTTCACGCTCAGAATCTGAATCTCAAGCCGGAGGGTTTGTGGGCGAGTGGAACCTATTGGCACCTTGAGACCCGACCCGATGAATTGGAATGCCTAGAGGATCAGGCGCTAAAGAATTCTGCGGCTGCCATCGACCGGACGCTCAAGGATTGCTTCTTTCAAACCTTGGTTCATGGAGATGCGAAGTTGGCTAACTTTTGCTTTAGTCTGGATGGGTCAGAGGTCGCTGCGGTGGACTTCCAGTACATTGGGGGCGGGTGTGGGATGAAGGACTTGGCTTACTTTGTGGGTAGTTGTTTCCGCGACGACGAATCCGAAAGGATGGAAAGTACTTTACTCGACTTTTATTTCCGAGAAATAGGTGGTATTCTGGCTGATATGGGGAGTGATGTCAGTGGAGATCAATTGGAAACGGATTGGCGACCTTTGTATCGAGTGGCTTGGGCGGACTTTCATCGCTTCATGAAGGGTTGGAGCCCCGGGCATTGGAAGCTCAGTGATTACAGCGAACGGGTGACGTGTGAGGTGATGGAGGGATTGCAAAGAGAATGAGGTGTCCGGATTTAAAGGAATTGACCGTCAAGGCGGTGCAGGCGGCTCGCGAAGCTGGTGCGCTCATTCAATCCTACCAGGGTGGGGAGATAGAGGTTTTGCGTAAGGAGGGTGGGCATACATATGCTTCTCAAGTGGTGACGGAGGTGGACCGGAAGGCTCAGGAAGTGATCCTGAATCTACTTGAACCCACTTGCGTAAAGCATGACTTGGCCCTTCTCGCGGAAGAGAGCAAAGACGATTACTCCCGCTTTGAAAAGGATTTTTTCTGGTGCATTGATCCTTTGGATGGAACCCTTGCTTTTACTCGGAGCGAACCGGGTTATTCCGTATCCATCGGTCTGGTGGCAAGAGATGGTTCTCCCCAAATCGGAGTTGTGTATGACCCGGTCCGTGAGGTTTTATGGCAGGGAACTCGTAGGTATGGCATAGAAAGAAACGGCAAGCCTTGGACTTTGGCAGCGGACGGGAAGGAGTTGACTTTCACTTACGACCGAAGCTTTGAGCATCATCCTAAGCGAGAACAAGTTCTACAAACGCTTGAACGTTATGCTTGCTCCAGGGGTTTAGCGGGGATGACCGCGATTCATTACGGTGGTGCGGTGATCAATGCCTGTTATGCTCTTGAGCAGGCACCGGGCTGTCACTTCAAGTTCGCCAAGCCGCAGGAAGGTGGAGGTAGTCTCTGGGACTATGCAGCCACCGCCTGTCTCTTTGAGGAAGCCGGAGCGGTGGTAAGTGACGCTCATGGCGCGGTCCTTGATCTCAACCGCAGGGAGTCGACTTTTATGAATCATCGGGGAGCCCTATTTGCCACGGACCCAGCATTAGCCAAACAGATCCGGGTAATCCTGAGACAGGCTTGAGCGAATTGGGATGGGGGCCTCACCTTAAAGCTCCGTTTTTTTAAAAAGCATGGGCTTGCTTCTTCCTTGCAAGGAAAGTCGGAAAGAAGAAGGATGATAGCTGATTATCATGCAATTCACTCTCTTTCTTGGTCTTGTTCTTCCTCTTGCCTATTGCATTTGCGAAGTCCCAAGGCCCAATATTCTCTACCTCTACGTTGATGACTTGGGTTGGGGCTCGATTGGCCCGAACGGGCAATACGAACGCAGGGATCAAGGGCTTCCTTACGTACTGACTCCCAACTTGGATCGTTTGGCAAAAGCAGGGGTCAATTTCAGACGAGGGTACGGATGCACCGTGTGCTCACCTGCCCGGTCCTCTCAGCAAACCGGCTTTCATCAGGGCTATACTTTTGCCGACCGGAATGACCCGGACAATGCCAAGAAGGCAATTCGTGCGGAAGATGTTACCATGGGGGATGCACTTTCCAAAGCTGGGTACGTCACAGGTTATTGGGGAAAGTGGGGATATGGGGGTTCCAAGGATATGCAAAACCCAACCATCGACAACTTGCAAACTCTGCCAACTTCTCATGGATATCAGTTTGTCGTCGCTGAACTACATCACGTCAGGGCTCATACTTTTTTCCAACCAACACTTTGGAACGCGCCTGCGAAAGCGGGCTCAATCGGCGGATTGGAGCTCAAGCCCAACAGTATGAGAAAATTCCTCAACAATAAGTCATACCCTAATTATCCAGCCTTTCAGA
>CACMZN010000057.1 GCA_902618175.1 uncultured Verrucomicrobiota bacterium | reverse complement strand
AATCTTGGTCAGCGAATCGACCCGTGGTGGAAAAATAGGATCTTCAAATGGTCGTGTGCTTGGTTTTGGAGTTAGAGACAACGGAACCTCCAATGGAAACATCTCCGCTGGGAACCAAGCCCGGGCACACATCGACGAGGTCAGGATTTACAACCGGGCCCTCGAAAGCTACGAGATCGCCGCCATGTCAATTCAGTCGAACAAACTCATCGCCTACGTCGACACACCCTACTCCTTTCAAATCCCGGCCACCCAAGGACCGACCTCTTGGAGCACGGTGGGCACCAACCTTTCTTCGCGTGGATTGACTCTCAATTCTTCAACTGGAATCATTTCGGGCACCCCCAACGCAGCGGGAGACTTCAACGCCAGCATTACGGCGACCAATTCGGAAGGATACGAAACCAAATTCTATAACTTCAGCGTCAAAAAAGGGTATCGTTCCCTGACATGGAATCAGATCATTGCAGGCAAGACTTATGGTGACGCCAACTTCACCCTAAATGCCTCTTCGTCTTCTGCCGGAGGCATTACCTACGCAACCAGCGATGCATCCATTCTTGAGATCAACGGCTCGCAAAGGACGCAGCACACTCTCGAAGATGGTTTGGTTCGCTATTGGAATTTTGACTACGACACCAATGCATCCGCCACCGTAACCGCTCTGATCGGGGGTCTCAATGGAAGCAAAGGCAACCAAGTCACCGTCATGCCTGGAAAATTTGGCAATGCTTTGCAATTCCAGGGATCCAGCTCCAGTCAAAGTAAAGTAACCTTTGGAACTGCTTCCCGCGATAACTTCGGAGGGGTTTTCTCGGTTTCCATGTGGGTCAAGCGCACGAACAACTCTGGAACCCAACGACTATTAAGCAACAAGTCTTCAAGTTCCGCCGCCGGTTTTGAACTTTACTGCAGTAACAACAACAATAAGAGATTGACCGTCAAGGGGACGTCACAACAAAGAAATCGAGACGTCGTGAATGCCTGGAATGCTCAAAATTGGCATCACATCGTATCCGTATTCAACGGCAAAGCGGTGCTTAGCAATCAAAGATGGAGGCTTTTTGCAGACGGGGTTCAGAAAGATCAAAACGACATTCCTAAAATCGAGGATGGCAGTGGAGACCTTACGCTCGGAGCATCCTCTTCCACAGGTTACAATCGATGGATTGGTCAGATCGATGACTTACGCTTTTACGATCGGGCGCTAAGTGGAGCTGAAGTTGCTGATCTCTATGGTTCGGGCAACGGGGACTTCGTGACCGTCAGCACCGGTAATCAGGTAAGCCTTAAGAAAGCAGGTTCGGCAACCCTGACAGCCTATGCCCCTGGAACCAACAACATGTTTGGTTCCGCTCCCATCACCAAGTCGGTAACCGTGTCCAAGGCTCCGCTTACCATTACTGGGGATGATTTCAGCATCCTCAACACCGCCAGCCTGCCCAGCCCCCTGACCTATGTCGCCACGGGGTGGAAAAACGGCGACAATGAAGCCTCAGGCTTGTCCACCGGAATTTCAGTGACCACCAATGCATCGTCCGGCGTTGCGGGAACCTACTATGTTCGCCCAGGAGGAGCAGCATCAGATAAATACCTACCCACTTATGTGGACGGTCAGTTAATCATCACCAGCAAAACCACTCAATCCATCACTTGGGGCCAAGACTTTTCCAGCGCGGCCATCAACCAGATCATAGATTTGAACGCCAGCGCCAGTTCCAGCCTTCCGGTCACCTATGTCGTCAGCGACACTTCCAAAGCCGGTTTGGCAGTAACCTTGCAGAACAACTTGGATTCCTGGTGGAAAATGGACGAATCCAGCGCCACCACGATTTCGGATTCCTCAGGCACTGGGTCCAGTTCTCATACCGCCGTTCTGATTGGCTCCGACGGATCTTCCAACTGGGGTGCCGGAAAGTTCGGCAACGCTCTGTCCTTGGACGGTACCAACGACTATGCCTTTACCAGCGGCTACAAAGGAATAACCGGCAATAATCGGAGAACGCTTTCCCTATGGTTCAAGACTTCCACACCCAACAAGCCTGTGCTGTATTATGGTTCGTCCGGAACCGGTTCCCTGTTCAAGATATCTCTCAACGGATCAGGAGCCGCAGTCGTTGACGTCGGAGGTTCTTCAATAACCGCCGGAACCGGTCTTGCCAACAATGCCTGGCATCACTTGGCGGTGACCGTTCCACACAATGGAAATTCCGGAGGAATCAAAGTCTACGTTAATGGTTCTGTAACTAACGGAAGTGGAACCACTTCGATCAATACCAGCGCCAACACCAACCTAAAAATTGGAACTGACGGTGCTGCCTACTTCAATGGTCAGTTGGATGACGTTCGCATTTATAATGCAGAGTTGAACTCGAGTATGATTTCAAAAATCTACGGCTCCAGTACGGGTGACTTCAATAGACTTCAGCTGAATGCTTCCGGAGAATTCTCGGTGACTGCTTCGCAAGGAGGCAACGACAGCTTTGCCTCTGCTCCAGACATAACTGAGAATTTGACCATCGGCAAACTTAACCAGACCATCGCATTCTCTCCCATCAACGACAAATCGATTGGAGATTTTGACTTTGATCCAGGCGCCACCGCCAGCTCTGGACTGAAAGTAAGTTATTCAAGTTCGGCTCCCTTGATCGCTTCCGTCGAAGGAGCTACTTCTGGCAGCCAGAAAATCAAAGTACGTGGGGCTGGCACCGTGACCATCACTGCCTCGCAGGCTGGAGATTCCGCCTACAATGCTTCGCCGAATGCCACACAGACTTTTAACGTAGGATATTTCAATCTTTTTGCGGATTCCCTACCGGGGCTGAAACTATGGCTGGATGGAAACAGCGTGGACAGCGACCATTCGACTGCAGACTCCATTACCAACGGTACAGCCATTGGTTCATGGAAAGACCGCTCCTCAAGCACCAACCATGCCGTGCAGGGCACGGTTTCAAATCGTCCAACCTACGTCAGCGGGGGTCTCAACGGCAAGGGGGTCCTGAGCTACACAAACGCTCAGTCTTCGGATCTAACCGGTGACTCCAGCATTCGCACCATCGTTTCGGTCCTGAAACAAGCCAGCTCTCAAAACGCATCCACCAAGCCTTTCGGAGGTAACCTGTTCGCCACCACCTCCACTGGGAAGTTTGGACTGCAAAGGCAAGGAAGCGGAATGATCGATTCCGGAAGCAGTGCTAAGTCCTTTTCCGTACTCACCCTGCAATTGGCTTCCGGCAACTATGCGATCTACGTCAATGGCGTTGAAAAAGGTACGGGCACTGATCCCAACCTCCCCAATGCGTTCGATAAAATTGGGAATGACTTTGCCGGTGAAATCGCCGAAGTGATTGCTTACGATCGTGCCTTGAATTCCGGAGTGCGTGAAAAATTGGAAGGCTATCTGGCTCATAAATGGGGACTCACTGCGGCATTCAACAGTTCCCATCCCTACAAGATCGCCAAGCCTGCTTTTGGTGGTGCGCAGGTTCTCACTTTCCAGCCTCTTTCCGACAAACAAGTTAATCAGACCGTCAACTTGGTGGTCAGTTCCGATTCCGGTCTTTCGACTTTCACTTATGACAGCAACGACTCCACGGTCGTATCCTTTGCCGGTAACATTGCCACCGGACTGAAAGTAGGTAAAGTACGCATCACCGCCAGGCAATCCGGAGACGGCAACTGGTTGCCGACCGATGCCTATCAAAATTGGATTGTGACCTCCACACCCCGCTCCGACCAGACCATCACCTTTGCCGCTATCCCAGATAAGACTTCCTTGTCCGCCAACTTTGACTTAAATGCCACAGCCAGTTCGAGTTTGCCGGTTTCCTTTGAACTCGTATCCGGTTCTAACGTCGCCACGGTAACCAATTCGGGAACAATCAGCATTCAGGGAACCGGGGTAGCCACGATCCGAGCGTCTCAAGACGGAAACGCAAGCTTCAACCCCGCACCTACCGTTGAAAAAACATTAACGGTGACCAAGTCGCCCCAGTCCATTACTTTTGCTGACATTCCAAACCAGAATCTAAGCGTTGGCACCTATACTCTCAGTGCCTCCGCAAGCTCGGGTTTGGGTGTTTCCTTCGCCAGCAGCGACAATTCCATCGTCAGCATAACGGGTAACGTAGCTACATTGGTTGCAGGTGGAACTGTTCAAATAACAGCAACCCAGGGAGGTAATTCAATCTACGACACTGCCACCCCCGTCGTGAAAAACTTTACGATTGCAGATGATACGCTGCAAACTCAGTCCATAACTTGGGGCGATGATCTAAGTAGCCTGTCTTTCGGTTCCCCTGACCAAAGCATGAATGCATCTGCCAGTTCCAGTTTACCCATCACATACACCGTCACCAGCGGATCCGACTTCATCGAGGTTACCGGCTCCAATCTCAAGATCCTCGGAGCAGGTTCAGCCAAGGTTACGGCTTCTCAGGGAGGAAATGGTCAATTTGCCGCAGCCACGCCCGTCGAAAAGAACATAACCATAACCAAATCCAATCAAACCATCGTAACGAATTCCAACCAAGCGGTCCTTCCCAACCTCACGAAGGACTCAGGAGACTTTGAATTCAGTCCAGCAGTTAAATCGGTCAAGGCCGGAACCAACGTTTCCACCGGTCTTGCCCTATCCTACTCCAGTTCAAATTCGAATGCGGTAGCGGTCACTGGCGCAGGTGCCCGTTTGAAGCTCGTAGGCGGAGGCACTGCCACCATCACCGCGACACAATCCGGAGACTCCGGATACAATGCGGCAACCCCCAAAACATTTACGGTAACTGTAACTGAATACAGTCCTTACAGTGACTCGCTGCCCGGCATGGTTCTCTGGCTTGATGCGAAGGACGTGAATGGGGATGGATTGGCGGAATCGGTCTCTGATTTCCTAGCTGGCGGAGCGGTGAATTCCTGGGCAGATCGTTCCGGGAGCGCCAACAACCTGGCCCAATCCGCCAGTGCGAACATGCCGATTTATCAAGTTGTAGGCGGCAAAGCCCAAATCTCCTTCGACGGCATCAATGATTCCCTGATCAAAAACTTTGGAGGAGCCAATCCTCTTCCAAGCACTCTGGCGGGTAATCCAGGTGGAACCGTACTGATTGCCGCCAATGCCAATTCCAACGGAAGAATTTTCCAACTGGGTTCCAGCTCCGGAACTGCAAACCAAGTCCTTGCCTTCAGCAGCATCGGTGCTTTTGAATACAACCAAGGGAATTTGTCTCCCTTCTCCAATTTCACTGGCACAACCATTGGGGCATTTCGCAGAAAGACAGGATCCACCCGAGGAGTCGGTGAATTCTTCCGTTTTGGCAATAGCTTGACTATGAATGCAACGAATGGAAGTGGAACCCCCAGCATTCCATCCACCTCCAGCAGCATCACTCTCGGAAATGGCATCAACGGAAGTGGCGGCAATGCTTATTTTGGAGGCAAGATCCATGAGGTGATGTATTTCACCAGTGAGTTAAACGATTTTGCCTTGCGTAGAATGGAAGGTTATCTGGCATGGAAATGGGGCGTGCAGACCAGTTTGGTCAACGGACATCCCTTCAAAGTTAATCGTCCGCAATTTGGTGGATCTCAAAGCATAACCTTGGCTTCCACCAATATTCCGGTGGACAGTTCCGATAGCAAGCCTTTCATGTCGATCTATGATCAGCCTTTTGTTCTAGAGGGCTCCTATGCAAGTTCTGGGCTTGACGTCGTATACACTACCAACGATTCGTCTAAGCTCACAGTGGACGGCAATGGAAAATTAAAGCCGGTTGGCACTGGAAACGTTACGGTGACCCTCACCCAACCAGGCGATACACATTTCAACGCCGCAAGTTCCGTCACCTTTGCGATGAAGATCATTGGAAATCGCCCACAAACCATTACCTTCGATGAAATTGGTGAGACCTTGCAGAACCAAACCCTTGATTTGAATGCCACCGCCAGTTCAGGCTTGGCAGTCAGCTATGCCATTACCTCAGGTGGGGGAATTGCAAGCCTTTCAGGTTCTCGGCTTACATTCTCAGGATCCGGATCAGTGACTATTCGGGCAACGCAGCCAGGTGGAGGCTCAGACAATTATGCAGCGGCTCCCGCAGTTGACCGTACTTTTTCCGTCAAACGTCCTTTGACTCTTGTATTCGATCCAATCGGAAAGAAGGGAGCAGGTGATGAATTCAATGCAACCGCAGTCTTGCGAGACGGGATCAGCGGAGCAAAGCTTAAAAACCCAAAACCGAATTACAGCATTGTTTCCGGCCCCGCTTCCGTTACTCCAAATACGAACAAGGTAAAATGCGGAAGCAGCTCTGGTACGGTAATCATCAAAGCCATCGTCCAAGGTCCAAATTTCATCACAACTACGGCTCAAAAAAGTTTCGTGGTGGATGCAAGCAAGTCCGGACAAAGCATATATCTTCCTCTTGAGCAAAGGGGCGAGACTCTTCGTGACCTCCCAATGTCGCGCAAACCGATCCCAATTGGCAAAATGTTCAAAACTACGGCTCCTGGACTCTCCGTCAGCGTAGTATTGTCAAACAATCCCAACAAGATAGCTAGAATCATTGGCACTGGAGACAGACAAATGTTGGTTATTGCTCAAAAGGGTCTTGGAGATTCGGAGAAGTTCTCGGGGTTTGGGGGAGCGGATGAACTGAGCATTACTCTGCGGGCCACCCAGTCTGGAAACGGAAGTTATCATCCTGCGGCAGACCTCGAAAGAACCATTAAGATCAAAAAGCCCGGAAAAGATGCCTTTTTCGAAGAGAGAAGATCAGACGATCGATTTGATTCCAAAAAGACCGCCTTCAAAACCCGAATGGCTCTGAATCCGAAATTTTCCGGCATTTCGGATGACAAGGCTGCCCGTCTTTTCGACAGCGACAACTACGATTCCGATGGAGATGGAGTGAGCAACCTATTGGAAAGAGCCTTTGGGGGTGACTCACTCAGTAATGATGGGAAATCGGTTTTGCCCAGGGCGATTCGTAAGAAGGACGGATATGAATACCTGATGTTTAATCAGTATAGCGACGATTACAATTCCGGAGACGATAAGATTCTGTACATCGTCGAGACAAGT
>CACMZN010000056.1 GCA_902618175.1 uncultured Verrucomicrobiota bacterium | reverse complement strand
AGCGATGAAGGCAGCCGAAGTGGCTGCGGCTGCAGCTGCCGCTGAAGAAGCACTTGCAGCCGAAGCGGCAAAGATGGAAGCTGATTTGGCAGCAGCCGAAGCGGCAGCGGTCGAAGAGGCGGCGGCACTCGAATTAGCTGCTGCGGTAACGCCAGAAGAAATCGCCGCCGCAGAGGAAAAAGTAGCTCTTGCCGAAGCGGCTAAGGCAGAAGCGGAGGCTGCTGCCTTAGCTATGTCTCAGGAAGCGGAATTAAAAAAGGCTGCGGAGGAAGCTGCGGCCCTTGTTACCGCCGCGGTGGAAGATTATGGGCTTAAATTGGAGGATATCGAATCCGCTGCTGACGATGCATCAATTGATCTTCTCGTAGCTGACTTCGTTGCCGCCCATGATGACGTATCACGAACGGGTTTGGACTTGTCGACTAGTGCGGAAAACCGAAAGTCTGCGATCAAAGCGGCTGCAGTGTCTTCCAAATCGGATTCGGTCTTTGAAAAGCTCGAAGATGTCACCGCATTGACGGTAACGGCAACGCAGTTGGAAGAAGAAGCCTTGGCGGAAGCCGAGGCTGCGAGGGTTGCACAGGAGACTGCCGAGGCGGAACTACAGGCAGCAATAAGTAGTGGAGATGCAGACGCAATGTTGGAAGCAGCAAGAAATATAGCTGCTGCAGAAAAAGCTGCTGAAGAAGCGGAAGTGGCTTCTTCAGGTTCTGGGTTTGAAACGATGATGGAAAACGCAGATCAAGCCGAGGAACTCAAGGCAATGGTAGACAAAAAAGCTGAACTCGCAGCCGAAGCAGCTGCCGAACAAGCAGCTGCGGAAGCCAAGGCTGCAGCAGTCGTTGCATACGATGCCACAATTTCAGACATTGAAAATGCGCTTGACATATCTGAGGTCGAAGAATTGGTAACAATCTTTACTACGGAACATGACGAGATTTCCCGTACTGGATTGGATCTTTCCGACCAAGCTGATCTGAAAAAAGAGGCTCTTCAGATTGAAATTGATTTGGCAAATGCCTCTGCTGCTGAAAAGGCAGCTTTAGAAGCCCAACAAGCTGCCATAGCGGCCGAAGCCGAAGCTGCAGCAGTTGCAGCGGCCGAAGCAAAAGCACAAGCGGAAGCAGATGCTGCGGCAGCCGCTGCGGCAGCGGAAGCAGCGGTTTCAAGTTCTTCTGAAGTGGGTAGCTTGTTCACTAATGCGAGTCAGGCAGCCAATCTCAAAAAAGTTGTGGATGCAGCTACATCTCTCTCTTCGGATGGTGATGATTCCGCCGTCACTGCTCTTTTCAACAATCCCGATCAGGCAGACAAGTTTGCCGCTGTGGTTGAATCTGCTGAACTTGACGGTTCGGATGAATCAGATGAAGATTCTACTGCCTCCACTGCAAAGTTGGACACTCTCTTTGCAGTGGTTCAAAAGGTTGATGAAGCAAAGGAAGCCCAGGCTGCTGCCGAAGCGGAGGCGGAGGCTGCTGCAGCAGCTCAGGCAGCGGCGGAAGCTGCGGAACAGGCTGCCGCCGAGGCTAAGTTGGCCGCTGAGGAAAGAGAAGCTGCGGTTGGAGCTTTCGAACAGGCACTCGCTGATATCGAGGTTGCCCCCAGCTTTGATGAAGTTGAGGTACTGGTAGAAGCATTTGTTTCTGCCTACGATGAAACGGCAAGACTGGATCTTGATTTGACTGAAAAGGCATCGTTAAGGAAAGAGGCGATCCAAGTCGAAATTGACTTGGCTAATGCCTCGGCAGCGGAAGTGGCTGCTCTGGAAGCCCAGAAAGCTGCTCTGGAAGCTGAAGCTGTTGAAAAAAAGGCGGCCGAAGAGGCTGCTTTGGCGGAAGCAAAGCAGGCGGCGGAGGAAGCTGCTGCTGAAAAGGCAGCCCAGGAAGCGGTCATTGCTGCGGCCAAGCTGGCGGCCGAAGAGGAGGCTGCTTTAGCTGCAGCCGAGGCAGAATTGGCTTCAACTGTGAAGGTGGATGATGCTTTCGATAGCATTGCAGATGTGGTAGACTTAGCAGAAGCTGCCACTGAATTATCGGGTGGTGATTCAGATTCCGGACTCCTAGACAATGTTCTGAACAACGCTGATCAAGCAACAGAACTGAACGCTATGGTCAAGAAAGCCGAAGCCGTTGCAGCTGCTGAGATTGCTGCTGCAGAGGCTAAGGATGCGGCTCTTCTTGCATACGAAAGCACTATTTCGGAGATTGAAAATGCGGTTACCATAGTGGAGGTTGAAAGTTTGGTTGCCACTTTCATTTCCGACCACGACGAAGTTGCCAGAGATGGCTTGGATCTGACCGAACAAATGGATCTTAAGATTCAAGCGATCGAAGTTGAATTACAACTTTTGCAAGCGTCTGCTGCTGAACTAGAGGCATTGGAAGCACAAAAAGCTGCTCTGGAAGCGGAAGCCGCCGCTAAGAAAGCAGCTGAAGAAGAAGCCATAGCAGCTGCTAAACTTGCTGCTGAGGAGGAAGCGGAACTGGCGGCTGCTGAAGCAGCAGCCCGTTCTGAAAAACTTTTCGACAACGCGGACCAAGCTGCGGATCTTAAAGCAATGGTCGACAAATCAGAGGCTGCCGAGGCTGCCGCTGCTGCTGCAGAGGCTGCCGCTCAAGCCAAAGAGGCAGCCGTGGAAGCATACGAAAGCACTATCTCGGAGATTGAGAATGCTGCTACTGTAGTAGAAGTTGAAAGTTTGGTTGCCACCTTTATTTCCGACCATGACGAAGTTGCTAGAGATGGCTTGGATCTGACCGAACAAATGGATCTTAGAATAAAAGCGATCGAAGTTGATTTACAACTCTTGCAAGCGTCTGCCGCTGAATTAGAAGCTTTGGAAGCTCAAAAAGCTGCTCTCGAAGCGGAAGCTGCTGAAAAAAAGGCGGCTGAAGAGGCAGCTATTGCAGAGGCGAAAGCTCTGGCAGAGGCCGAGTCTGCCGCTGCTCAACTTGCTGCGGAAGAAGAAGCCGCCCGTTCTGCAAATCTTTTGGACAACGCGGATCAGGCTAGTGATTTAAAGGAAATGGTGGAAAGGGCAGAGGCTGCTGCGGAAGCTGCCGCTGCCGAGGCAGCGGCTGAAAAGGCTGCGGCAGAGGCCAAGGCTGCTGCCGTTGTTGCCTATGAGGCAGCATTGGCGGAAATTGACTTGGCTACAGAAGAAATCGCCGTAACGAATTTAGTTGATGCTTTTATCTCCGAACACGATGAAGTTGCCAGATCGGGCCTAGACTTGACGGAAAAGGCTGAGATAAGAAAGTCTTCCATTCAAATTGAAATTCAACTTGCCGAGGCAAGTGCAGCTGAACTCGCTGAGTTGGAGGCTGAGAAAGCTCGTTTGGAAGAGGAAGCTGCCGCAGCCGCTCTAAAAGCAGCGGAGGAAGCTGCTGCCATTGCTGCCGCCGCCGAGGCGGAGAAGGCTGCGGCGGAAGCTGCTGCGGCTGAGGATTCAACCGAATCCATAAACAATCTTTTTGATAATGCTGACAAAGCATCCAACTTGAAAGCGGTGGTGGAGGCTGCCGAAGAGGAGAAGGAAAGGTTGGCGCTGGAGTCCGCGGCTGTTGCTGCCTATTCACAAGCCATGTTGGATATTGACGCGGCAGCGGATGACGAGTCGGTTGACTTTCTGGTGTCTCAGTTCCTGGCGGATCATGATGAGAGTGCCAGATCCGGGCTTGATTTGACTGAAAAGGCATCGCTAAGGAAAGAAGCAATTCAAGTCGAAATTCAACTCGCCCAAGCCTCTGCAGCTGATAAGGCAGCTCTGGAAGCTGAGATAGCCCGTTTGGAGGAAGAAGCTGCCGCCGCCGCCGCCGCCGCCGCTGAAGAAGCTGCTGCTAAGGAAGCTGAAGCTGCAGCAGCCGCCGAAGCTGCTTCAGAATCAGTGGGAGCTGTAATTTCAAATGCTGACCAAGCGGATGCTATGAAGGCTGCTGTGGATGCTGCCAAGGCTGCCGAGGCCGAAGCCGAGGCCGCCGCCGCCGCCGCCGCTGCTGAGAAGGCTGCTGCCGAAGCGAAGGAAGCCGCGGTTGCAGCCTATGACCTTGCGCTTTCAAACATTGATGACGCTTCTGATGCAGCTGCTGTGGATGTATTGCTTGCAAATTTCATTGCAGATCATGATGAGACTGCTCGTTCTGGTCTTGATCTAACTGATAAGGCAACGCTCAGAAAAGATGCCATTCAAATCGAAATTCAACTTGCGGAAGCAAGTGCGGAAGAGTTGGCTGAGTTGCAAGCTGAACAGCTGAGAATAGCAGAAGAGGCAGTTGCTGCCGCTGAAGCTGCCGCGGCGGCTAAGGCACAGGCTGAGGCTGATGCTGCCGCTGCTGCCGCCGCTGCCGCCGCTGCTGAGGAAGCCGCTGCTGCGGAGTCCTCCTCCAATCAGTTGGAGACTCTCTTTGCGGTGGTTAAGAAAGTAGATGAGACAAAGACGGCTGCTTCATCTGATTTGGACGGGGATTCGACCCAATCCGACAACACCGCTTCTGCTTTTGAAAACCTAACTGCGTTGGTAGATGTTGCCAGCGCCATGAGTGAGGCCTCATCTGATGGGACGGAAGATGACTCTGCTGGTGCATTTGAGATTGATTTGGGAGCTGGTTTCGACGCGGTTTTGGAAAATGCTGACAAGGCCGAGCAATTGGCCTCAGTTCTTGAAGAAGATGCAAGCTTGCTCGAGACTCTTAATTCAGCTGATGCTACGGAGGATGGAGTCATTGCCCTCGATCTTGATCAAGCCGTTGCTGATTCTGCTAGAAGTACACTACAAGCTCGATTCGTAGACAGAACCGACGTTGATTTCGAAGAGCAGTTGATCGGATATGAAGACAGAATCGAAGACCTCGCCTACATCCTTAATTCTCAAACCGTTAAAGGAGATGCTGATCTGGAAGTTCAGTTTCTCAACAACCTCAATGAGTTAGACAACATCTTGGGTCTCTCGATGGATCTTAAAGACGAACCGGACAAGATGTCTTTAGTTTACCAAAATCTAGACAAAGCTACCGACTTAAGAGCTTTGACCGAGCAGTTCGAATACGAGCAGGAAAAGTTAGACATTTTGTACGAGCAATTGGATTTGGTCCCAGAATTGAGAAATTTATCTGAAATCTACAGTACAGACTTGGAAAAATTGGATAGCATTTTCGCTAACCCTGATAAGATAACAGACATCAATGAACTTTCCGGTAATTTAGCGTCCATTGAAATGGAAGCGGTTTTCGAAAATCTAGATTATTTGCCAGAGATGCAAACGATTGCAGAGACTTTTGAAGGAGACGAAAGAACGACTCTTTTTGCTGATCTACAGTCTTTGTCCAAGAGGTTTTCTTCAGATACTTCCAAAAAAGATGAAATTTTTCAGAATCCTGGCAGCATTTCTTCGATAAAAGCTTTGACCGACCAGATTGGTTCAGACCAACAGAAAGTGGAGGTAGTGTTTGAACAGCTTGATAAATTAGACGATTTAAGGAGTGTTTCTGAGACCTACTCGTCAGATTCGTCCAAGGTAGATGCGATTTTCAATAACATCGACAAGTTGGATGGGATAAAAAGTTTGTCGGAAACTCTTGCTTCCGAGGAGATGGAAACTGTTTTTGATAACTTAGATTATCTTTCGAGAATTGAATTTATTGCTTCTGCATACGAAGGAGAAAAACGTGATTCAGTCTTCGATGATTTGAGATCTTTGACCTCTCTTTATGTGGATGAGCCCGACAAGAAAGCGATTTTATTTGATAATCCAGAAAAACTTTCTTCGATTACGTACTTATCCGAAGAACTCAGTGATCGGGAAGGTGGCATGGACATCATTTTTGAGAATATTGAGAGATCTGATGCTATTTTGACTACCTATCAAACAATCGATCAATTGCCTGACGATCAGAAACAGGGCTATTTGGATGATCTCCTCAATCCTGATTCCTTCGAAACTACAATGACGGAACAGGGGAAGCTTCGTCTCAACCTGGAGTATCCTGAATACGGTGATGCCATTGAGCAGTATGGCGACAAATCAGCGGAAATCGCCGCTACCGCAGAAAGATTCAAAGATAATTCCGAAGATTTGGATATTTTGTTTTCTAATTTGGATAGCTTGGACCTGATTCGGGATGCGGAGGCAGCAGGGGCAGATGGCTCTGCCGTTCTGCAAAATATAACCGATCTAAAGGAATTAAGAGCTGATCCTGACTTTTCTGCAGAAGTGGAGGAACAATTTTTCAATGATCCGGAAAGTATAAGAGATACCTTGGATCTTAAGAACCAAGCAGTGGATGCTGGTGCGTTGGCATCGGATGTTTTGGCTAATTTGGATGATTTGAGAGAAATGAAATCCGATTCGGATATCCCTGCAGAATATGTTGACCAATTCCTGGGCGATCCTAATGGCGTTAGGGAAATTCTTGATTTGAAGGAAGATGCCATCGTTGCAGGAGCAGAAGTCCAAGGTGTTCTTCAGAACGTTGAAGAAATTCTATCCCTGAAGACAGAGTATGGAGATTTCCCCGATAAGATGGAGATTGTGCTTTTGAATTCGGATAAGGCATCTCAACTTCGTGAACTCAATGATCAACTAAGCGGCAAAGCGGATGAAATTTTAACGAATGTTGGGCAGCTTGACGTGATAGGTGACTTAGTTGAGGATTTTGAAGACGATCCGGTCAAGATGGATGTCGTTTTTGCCAACGCAGACAAAGCCGGTCAGATAAGAGATCTCAACGATCAATTATTGGAAAGATCAGATGAGGTATTGGCAAACTTGGATCAGCTTGAAGTAATTAATGATCTGGTTCAAGATTTCGCCGCTGACCTTGAAAAGATGGATACAATATTTGCCAACTCAGACAAGGCTTCGAAGATACGAGACTTGACTGATCAACTGGGAGGAAACGCTGATGATTTGCTTATCAATATTGATCAGTTGGATGTCATCGAGGACCTTGCGGGAGACTTCGAAAACGATGCATCTAAAATGGCAACTGTCTTTGCCAACGCAGACCAAGCTTTGAAGATTCGTGACTTGAGCGATCAATTGAATGGGAGTGCCGAAGATTTACTTGCTAATGTTGATCAACTTGAAGTTATTGAAGAATTGGCTCTTGATTTTGCGAATGACGAGGTAAAAATGTCACAGGTCTTCGCCAATCCGGACAAAGCGACTTTACTTCGTGATCTCAATGATCAGTTGATCGGAAAAGCCGAAGACATCCTCGCCAATATCGATCAGTTGGAAGTCATTGGCGACTTGACTGAAGATTTTGGGGGAGACCTATCGAAAATGGAAACCATCTTTGCCAACGCCGACAAAGCAT
>CACMZN010000055.1 GCA_902618175.1 uncultured Verrucomicrobiota bacterium | reverse complement strand
AAATCTTATCTCATCCAGCTTTCGATTTTAGGAATCGGAGCGGTCCTTCCAGCCGTTTTCCTCTGCTTCCTTGCCATTCCAATGCTTTCTGGTACTCTCCGTGAGTTCGTCCCTGTTCAATTGGATGCAGCCTTGAGAATTGAAAGCATCATGATGGCTTGTTTGGTTGCTGTTTGCGGTGGTTGGTTGTTGGCCTTGCCAAATTTGTGGAAGATACGCAAACTCCGCCCTTCCGAGTTATTCAGAGAATCCTCCCGTCCGGTAAAATCTTTTCCGAAATCTCTTTATCTCTTCGCCTTACCCGGAATCGCTGCATTCTGGATTCTATGCCTTGTGCAATCAGATTCATCGAAATTAGCCAATATCTTTTTCCTTTCTCTTCTAGGAAGTGTCATTTTTCTTTATCTGATAGCTCTCGTTTGCCTCTCGATTCTCGAACATTGTTTTCGAAAGTCTCCACTCAATCTGAGATTGGCCTTCCGTTCATTGGCCAGAAATAGAACCAGTTCAATTACGGGTTTTCTCGCCCTCGGCGTAGGCGTACTTTTGCTCAACCTCATTCCTCAATTCAGATACAGCCTGGAAAAAGAAATCGGTTCGAATTCGGTTAAGGGAAATTTACCCCAATTGTTTCTTTTCGACATTCAGGAAGAACAAGTGTCAGACTTGCTTCTAACCTTGAAATTAAGCGGGAAACCAATGCGTAACCTAACGCCTTGGATCCGGGCCAAGTTAATTTCTGTGAAAGGAGAAGATTATAATGAATTGGTTCTCGAAGATCGTGAATTTCAAAATCCACAAGACCAGCGCAGAAATAATTTGAGGAACCGCGGATTCAATCTCAGTTATCGAGATCACTTGTTGGACAGCGAACAAATAATACGCGGTCGTATGGTCACTACGCAATACGAACAAAACCAAACTAAACCAGTTGAAATCTCAGTAGAGCAAAAGTATGCCGAATCCCTGGATCTGGATCTGGGCGATCAAATGAATATTGAGGTGAGTGGAGTTCCCATCCTTGCTGAGGTGATAAATATTCGAAGAGTCCGATGGACTAGTTTTCAACCGAATTTTTTCGTTCAAATGCAACCTGGTGTACTTGAAAAGGCACCCAAGAGCTTCATCGGCACTCTCAATGACCTCACCCAAAAAGAAAAAGAAGCGATGCAGGATCTTCTGGTACGAAAATTTCCCACCATATCCATTCTTGATGTAGAAAGGACGGGAAAGAAGATAATTGAGATCGTTACGCAGATGACCTTTGCCCTACAAATCATGGCCGGGCTATCGATTTTAGCTGGTTTGATTGTCCTTTATTCCTTGGCAAGAGAAAAAGCTCGTCAGCAAAGATGGGAACTTAACCTGCTTAAAATCCTGGGCGCATCTTTCACAGACCTCAAAAAGCAAGTCCGCATCGAATTCGGACTACTTGCTCTAACTGCCTCCTCTTTGGGAATTACACTCAGCTTGGGATCCAGCTATCTTCTAGCCGAAGTGGTTTTCGATAAAGTTTGGAGCTTCCACTGGGCGTTGCCAGTTTTGATCGTTAGTGCAGTAGTCCTTCTTTCCATGGTTGTAATCGAATTTGCCACTAACAAGGTTCTCAAGGAGAAGCCAATTTCTCTTCTCGGAGATCGCTGACTTCTTTAGATCTCAGGGTATATTTACTGCATTCGCTTCTCAAAGGGAATCAGTTGCATTTGACTTTCGGTACTCGTGTGGATTCATGCCAAACTCATTTCGAAACGCCTCTGCAAACCTGCTGGCATTTCGAAAACCAACGCATTCCGCAATGATTGATACTGAATTTTCGGTACATGTGAGAAGTTTTGCCGCGGATTTCATCCTCTCCTTACGGCTGTATTCTCCTACGTTCTGACCAAAAGTCTTCTTAAATCCTGTGCGTAGGGAATATTCCGTAATCGTAAATTTCTCACATAGGAACTCTCTCGTTGGAGGAGACTGCAAGTTTTGTCTGATATACTCACCGATTTGGAAGATTTTATAACTCACAGCATCAATCTATTTGATACTGAGACTCAGTCTCAAGTTGAAATTTGAGCCTTTTCGGATGAATCAATTTCTTAACATATCATCAATGTTGGCTATTTCGTGATGAGCGAACCGACGCAGATCAATTCTTTACCCGTACGCTTGATGAATCCTCTGTCTGTGACAGCGACTCCATAAACTCTGTCTGCGATTGACAGTTTATTCTCTGCGAGTAGATCTTTTTCTCCGTTGTTCTCCAATACGATGGTACTTCCATCCTTGGTGAAGAAGTAGATCCGTCCAGCACCTTGAATCGCGGAAGCCCAGCAAGAACCTGGAAGACGGAGGTTCCATAGTTTTTTACCCGTGTCCAACTCATGACAAGTGGCAACTCCCGCCCGGTTCACCAAATAAATGTGTCGGTCAGTAGCAAGTGGGGATGAAAAACTGCAAGTTGCATCTTCCGCTACCCAAACCAACCTTTCCGCATTTGAATCGAGGTTTCCTCTTTTAAGTGCGAGGCAATGACCGTCTTTGGAAGAACCAATGATCACGAGGTCTTCCGACAAGGTTGGGGATGCAACGGTGTTGCCCTCGACCCCGTCGTAGCTCCAGAGTTTATTTCCATTTGAAAAATCGTAAGCCTCCACTACGCCATTGGAACTAACATAAAGGATTTGCTTACCATCGGAAGATTCTGAAAGGGTTGGAGTGCTCCAGGAGACTCTTTCGGGTCGGTCTGTTTTCCAGTCGTTTCTCCCGTTCGACTTGCTTATTCTTAAAAGATATGAGGGTCCTGCATGGTCTATGAGCAACCCTACACTTTCTTTGTTCTGAAACAATGAAGATCCCACCCCGTGATTTCCTTCCAACGGACCATACTCCTCTGTCAAATTTCGTTCCCATTCCACCTCACCTAGGTGGCTAAGAGCGATCATTTTACCACTTTCAAAAAACACGTAAACCTTGCTGGAATCAACCACAGGGCTCGGAGCGGCTTGAGAAACATACTGACTTCTTTCGATTTCGTTAGGTGATGGAAAGTTTTTCTCCCACAACAACTTTCCATTAGAAACCTTATGACATCGAACGATTAATTCTTCGCTTTTTTTTCCTGAAGTGGAAGTAGTAAAAACCCGTTCCCCGAAAATGACCGGTGTGGATTGACCATAACCGGAAATGTTTCTCCTCCACAAAAGATTCCTTTTATCCGACCATCTTAACGGTATATGCCGGGTTTGGGATTTACTGTTTCCTTCCCCTCTGAAGCCACCCCAAGAAGATTGCTTTTCGTCAGCAGAATCATCATCTGCATCAATCTTCCAACTTTTTGTATCCTGGCTGAAATCCAGTTCCTCAATGGAGTCCAAATGACCATCCCATGCTGCCCCTCCAATGAATAAGACTTTATTTTGCCCGATTGGAACCAATCGGTGAAAAAATCTCTTCTCATGCATTTTGATATTCGTATCTACCCAATTGTCTAGTGTGTCGTCATAGATTCTGGGTTGATAAGTGAAGGAACTGACCAAAAGGCGCCCTGCAAGATTCGTAGAAGCGCTTCCGAATGCTTTTATTCTATTCGTGCTGGGAAAGTCTTGCGCGTTCTTCCATTTCATTGTCTTGAGATTGAGGAATCTAACTGCGTCTGAAGTTCCATTCGCATCCAATCCTCCGATCACATAAAGATTTCCTTTCACTACTGCGGCTGAGTTTGCTCTGACCACCCATTTGGTCTTAGGGAGCTTCTTCCAAGTAATCGGATTTTGAGATAGATCCGCAACCAAACCGTGATCATGCCACTTCATACCTTTTCCATCCTTCATCTGCCAACCTCCGACGATGTATAATTTTCCCTTGTGGGCTACCATTTCGTGGGAAGATCTGGGTGCAGGCAAAGCGGTAACCGAACTCCAAGCTTTGGTCTTGACATCGAAAACAAAAACTTCTGCTAGCGAACTCAGGTTCGATTCCTCCCCCTCTTTGTTGGTGGCTTGTGAACCTCCAGCAAGGTAAATTTTTCCTTTGTAGGCAGCCATACCAAATCCTTGCACGGGTCTGTTGAAAGGAAGCTTCTGCCATACTTCTTTTGTTTGAAGATCGACTCTTACAAAGTTACTCGAATGGGTAGCCCGAGAATAAACATGGGCATCTCCTATGTGACCTCCATACACGTAAAGATAATTATTATCAATGCACGCACCAAAACTTGTAATGGGATCAGGTAAAGTAAGACCCCATCTTTTCGGCTTTGATTTTTCGGAAATTCCGTGCAAATGAAAGTGCACATTTATCAATGCTATTATGTAGATTATGGCTTTCACGAGTTGTTTAATATGGCTTTTTCCAAAGAATTCAATTTTGAACCTATAAATCTGAATCTTGGAAAAGAAATCCATTTTTTTTAGTCAATTGTTTTATCTATAATAGATTTTTCGTACAAAAACTCTTCAGGCACTGAATCCCAAGAAATATTCTTTGTATATAAGATGAACTCTTTCAAATCGAATCTCTCCGTTTTCTAGAATCTTACAAGTGATCGATAGTTTGAGAGCAGAACAACTTAAAGACTCTGATTTTACCTCGGACGAAGTAGATGCAAAACCCAAGAGCGAAATTTTGCATTCATAAAGGAAATTTCTTTTTTTTATCTACCACTTGAATTCTTGTCGTCCAAACTAAGTTGATTTTCAGAAATTCCTAAATCGACGCATTTCAAGTCGATGGAGAAAAAACCACTTTGGTTTACAACTTTGCGCTCTGCTAAATTCTTTGTCTCTGGGCGTGCATACTTAGGATCCTGCTTTTTTTCCAATAACATCCGATGGATAGAGTCCAACACTGTTTATTGTAGAATAATCTTTCGATAGGATTTGAATTTGCGTTGAAGCGTGGCGGTGTCCCTTGTTTCATATGTTCCCTCAACTTCGTTCACTATATTATGGTAAGTTGAGCCGAAGAAGTCCAACTTACATATAATATCTGGCAAACTTAAGTCTTAGTTGCGCAAAATGTACTCATAGTCTACAATTAAAAAGTTGTAATCTTAGCAGTGCATTCTTGAGATGAGCTGATACTGATGAACAAATTTTTTGTCATTAGTATCATCCGATTACTTAGCTTGGTTAAGGGTTGCTCATCACTTCAAAGAAAGAATGTTGAAACTTAAACTCAATAATGCTTCGAGGATCATTTCGTTGAAATAATTACAAGCCCATCATAATCTCGCACATGAATCTTTTCCTACTTGTCAAGACTTCGATAAACATGATTTTATTCATTCTAGAATTTTGGCTCATACGAACCGGATTTTGAGAAAAGGAATGCCATGAAGTTGAAACGAACTTTTCTGCAATCAAAACAAGATTTATTCATTTGATGTCAGACTAGCTCAAACCTTTGAATTGCAGAAATGCAGACAATGGGAAATATTTTATGTTTCATGGATCATAAATGAAGAACCATACTCAAAGAAAAAAACAGTTTTACCCCATAAGTTCTGTGCTCAGGGAATACCTCAGGCACTACAAAAGAGAACTCTTCTTGCCTGTGGAATACGAGAACTTGCTCCAGAGTGTTGATTCCTATCCCCTTATGAATGACAAGAACATTGATACCTTATGGCAAACCATGGTCTATGATCAGCACTATGGAAAAGACATTTTTGAAGGATTAAAGCAAATCTATGTCCTGTTGCGCTCGGGTGGAGACAAAAAAATTCTACCTAACCTCTATGTCGACAGGGTAGATTATTGCACATTCGGAAATACAAAGCCCTTTCGCATCAGGATAGTCAATCAATACA
Organism: uncultured Verrucomicrobiota bacterium; assembly: GCA_902618175.1. GTDB lineage: Bacteria > Verrucomicrobiota > Verrucomicrobiia > Opitutales > Seribacteraceae > Seribacter. The sequence goes on along the minus strand of CACMZN010000055.1, from coordinate 1,780 downwards.
ATGACAATCATGATTATTTTTACGTCAAGAAAGCCGACGCCTCACGTATCTATGGCCTTGAACTCGAACAATTACTTTCTCCGAACGAGATCAATTTTCACGTCGACCGGGATACATTGGTCGAAGAACACATTATCGGAGTTCCCGGAGATGATTTCATTGAGAATTTCCTCCATCGGGAAGATCTTAACGAAGTTCGTCTCGCCAAGGAATTCATCAAATTCAATGAGCGATGCTTTGTTCGGCTGCTTGGAGATATGCGGGCTTACAATTATGTGGTGGAGATGACGCCTGATTTTGAGCAAAATCAATATAGAGTGCGCGCCATTGACTTTGATCAGCAGTGCTATGAAGGAAGAAAATCCTTCTATTTGCCCCAGTTCTTCAAAAACAATCTGCCGGTGGTTGATCTTTGCAGCAGGCTAATCAATGTGGAAACCAGCCATCAATACCAACGTGAAGAACGAACTCTAATCAAGCGACGCTTCAACGTAGCCCCCTCCCGCATCACTCGATTGCGTGACTCCATGTGCAAAGATCTCATATCTAGTGAAGAAAATCTTGGCAGACTGCGCTCCGAACTCGCTCGGATGCACAAGGATTCAAGGTTCGAACAATGCCGAACTATGGGAGAGATTACTTTTCTGAACATTGCAGTTTCTCTTGATTTGCACGACGAAGCTCCCTCTCGCTTCCTCTAGCGACAAACCTTGGCATCTTCCGTTCAATCCTGTCTGGTGATGAATAAATCTGAGCCAAAAAAAAGGAAAAAGTAGATCTTTCTGCTAAACGAACCTATGATAACTTCACATTCGATTTGACCAATGAAGAAGTTTCTTCTCGCCAAGGGACATCCTGCTATCATCTTGGATTACCTTCCAGAAAAAATCCTATTGAGAGGCTTCCTCAAATCTTCCGTAAAGATCTCATTTCTCGCCTATCCTGATTCTTCATCCAAACAGATGCCCTTTGTAACACCTTAGATAGCGGATTCTTTCTCAGACAATTCATGTATGTGCATCCCGTAAAAATCTTGGTCGCGTAGTCATGCTGTCTCCTTCCAATCATGGCAGCCCATTAGTCGACTTACTGGGAAGACTTGGGGTGCTTCGCTTCAACGGATATGCGTGAATGAAATTATATGCCTCTAAGGAAGGTTTTTGTCAGTAACTTGGAAAAGTTGACTCTGTTGGGCGTCATCACTAACAACCAACCCTTGGATTTTCTTCTTCCCTTTCAATTCTGCTTCAAATAATGAAAAACTCTCCTTTATGAGCATAAAGGTCAGGGGTATGCCGAATTTTCTAGTAGTACCCTGTGTACCCACTGTCTGATTGTAGGAATGGATGCTGTAAAAAAAAGGACTTTCCGCATTTTCTCGAATTTGGAATTTTCAAAAAAATAAATCGTACAATCACTTTCAGGATGTTTTGTGAGGAAGGCTTTTGTCAACTAATTCATGTGATTCAAAAAGTTTCGCTTGTACAGACAATAAAATCTTTTCAGGTTTAAGTTTGTGAAAATTTTAGTTTTTTTCCTCATCACTTCCTTTTGGCTTATTGGAATTGAAGTCAATTGCCAATCTTCAAAACCCAACGTAATCTACTTAATGTCTGACGAACTCGCTTATTTTGAACTTTCCCACATGGGAAACACCAAAATCAAGACTCCCAACATCGATCAATTTGCGAGAGAAGGAATTCGTTTCACCAATGCCCTTGCCGGCTCACCGGTTTGCGGACCCCTTCGCTGCAATCTAATGACCGGTAAGCATGCTGGT
>CACMZN010000054.1 GCA_902618175.1 uncultured Verrucomicrobiota bacterium | reverse complement strand
GAATTTGTCAGAAAATGGCTTAGGGAGGCCGGCAAAGATGAAACGGTCGAAGTAGTTTGGGCAGAGAAACTCAACGATTTGTTGGAAGAAGAAAATTTCATCTTTGAAATCGGTTTGGATGAAGGAATTTCTGTCTATTTCAGTAAAGAAGGAAAATTCCTTCATTCTTTCATAGACAACGACTATGATCGAAACCAAATATTGACCTTGGCTATGGAAGAAATTCCCTCTCCTTTAGTTGAAGCGATTGAACAGGATCTTCCAAGTTCGAGAATTCTTTCCGTTGAAAAAGAAATTTCGCTCGAGTCAGACAGAGAAGATGGTTTTGTTTATTACACAAGAGTCGAAAGGGAAGAACAAGAGTTAAGAATCTTACTTGGAAGTAATTTTGATATATATCATACTCGTCTTCACGAAAAGAAAGAGTTTTCCGAATGGATGCCCTTGATCTACCCTGATTCCATAGATGAAAAAATGCAGGAGGTTTTCGGTGAAGCCTTCTTTATGGTTGAAGAAAGATATGATGAGAACGGAGAAAGACAATTGGTTGCATCAGTCGATGAGTATATGGAGCTTGTTTTCGACGAGGTTGGAAATTTCTTGAATGAAAATGATCTTTGGGGTGACCGAATTGCGAATCTTGATCCCGGACTTACCTTCGATCCTGAGCGATCTCGATGGGGCTCTGATGGTCTTTTTGTAATGGATCATGAGTCAGGTTACTTCCGTACTGATTCTGTACACGGTTCCAATGTCTTTGTCGTCGTTTTGCCAGTGGAGAAAAATTTTGCTGATGATTCGGAAAAGCAGGATGAATTCGAATCGGAGCCGGAGTCTTCCCCTTACCGTGTTTTTTTTATGAATAATCCTCCTTCAGAAGATAATGTAAAAGTGACGGATCTTGAATTAGGTGAAACTGTCCTGTCCGCTGGGACTGAATTCAGCTTGACTTTCACTTACCAAATGGAAGCGCCTCGTTACATTGTCGTGAGCGGGTCCGAAGTGAGTGCCTTCAAGCATCGAAAGATGGAATGGGATGAGCCCGGATCCTTTAGCATAAAAGCCAAGACCGTAAATCCGGTTGCATCAGGACAAAACCAACCTGATGTAATCTCCTCCACTTTTGGTTTGCTTGTGGAAATGGCGGGGAATCGTGATTATGGAGGTGCTATTTTCGAAACCAATGTCGTTGGTTTGGATTTTGACGTACCGAAATTCTCAGAACCATGGGAGCCAGTTGCCTCTTTTTTTCTCGATGGAACTCCATCGATTCAAACAGTAGTGCGGTCAATTATTCCACGTCATATTCTACGCAATCGTTTTGATCTTACGGATCCTCGTGAAGTTAGAGCAGGAATCGTCGACTTATCTGGGAATGTGTCTTTCGTCGATGATGCGGATGGAGAGCAGGTTTCAGGGTTTGCAGGTAGTGATTTTGAACGTCTGATGATAAGAGGATATGAATCCATGGATGGTCAGTTTACAAAGTATGCGGATTCGTCTTTCATGGAAGATGATCGATACCTTCTAAAGGACGAAGAATTTGGAATTAGCCCGGAATTGGGATTTCCTACCCACGACACGGAATTGACAGAGAAAGAAAGTGGACACCTTATTGATTCCCAATTCTTGGATCCACCGATTGTTGATCCATCTTTTGAAGATGGTGCTTTGCCGGACGGAGCTTCCCCGGTTCCTGAATATACGGATACCCAATACGAGCAGATTTTATCTGATTTGGAAGTGGCCAGGCAGCAGCTTCAACTGGATGGCTTTCCTTTGGATCAGGAATTTGGCTTATATGAAGATTTCGTTCAATTAGATCTAAACGTTACTTCTGAAGACGAGATCATTGACGATATTATTCCCTTCGAGGTAGAGGAAGAGATTGTAATTAGTGATCCCAAACTTGGTGCCGAAGACCAAGATTTTTCAATGGACCAGGAAACCATTGAAGAATGGTTGGAGGAACAGGATCGAGCATTCACAGATGCGGAGCAAGTTTTCCCTGATCAAGCGGTGACGATGCAAGCGGAATTCATAGATTCAGGTTTGGAAGAGATTGACTCAGAGGTCGTGGATGTGCTGGTCGCGTCATCCATTCGCCGTTCTTCTTACTTCGAGGATGTGAATCCTGAGAACCAAGAAGGGGAGGGAGTTTCTTACCCTGAAATCTCCAAGTTTGATTTCAACGGAGATGGGTATGGAGATTCAATCATTGTGGTATCCTTTGCGTCCGACATATTTCCTGGAGAAGTGCAGATTGGAAGTCCATATGTAGATCCTTATGCCAGTCTTGATGATTCGACTTTTGGTTACGTAAAGGGTTCCGTTGTGGATATTGAGGAACAAGCCATTGAGGAATACGACGTATGGTTTTTCTCAGTGCCTGAAGAAGGCTCCGATTTATATGATGGGGAACCGGTTTATTTCGAGTTTGAACCAATGGAAGGTCAATCTTACCTAGCTCGTATGCCCGAGGGATTATATCATGCGGAAGCTTACGGATTTAATCCGGAGACCGATTCCTGGTATGAACCGAGTCTTGCCGTTGATGAAAATGGAAAACCTTTGGTGCTTGAAGTGGTGACTGGGGAAGAATTATCGCTGGATTTTTTTCTTAAGAAGGAATATTCACCTTCAGATCTTTTTTTAGAAGTGCAAGGGTTGGTCAGTCTGCCAGACGATGAAGATGAAGTGGAAGATTTGTATTTGGATTTCTTCCCGATCGATGAAAACGGTCAGGATCTCACAGATCATGCCGTTCACTTCATAAGGGTGGAAGACGGAGGGAGGATCAGCAATGAAGCTCCAGTCGGTCGTTATCGGGTCGAGTTGTTCTCTCCAAGTAATTCTCTCGAGTTTTCCGACAGTCCCGTGGAATTGATCATAGAGGAGGGTGAAGATGAGATCCTTGATCTTGGTATCTTTGAAATCAACAAGAAGGCGTTGACCAAGGTAACCGGTCGCATATCGGACCCGCAAGGAAATGGAATTTGGGCAGATGTGGTATTTGTCAATCCATTGGACCCGGATGAGGAATTTTTTCCGGTCTGGGAGGAAGTCATGGACAGCCAGGAATACGAGGATGGTTCCTTTGCGGTAAATATCTCAGCTGGAGAATATTGGGTTCGTGCCGAACGTTTCGACGGACTTTATCAGCCTACCTACTTCGATTCAGATGGGGATGGAAATCCCGATGTCGTATCTCTGGGAACGGAGCCTTTGGAATTGAATCTTTCATTGCTTCCATACCCAAGCGCCACGGTTACAATCAAGGTCGTCGATGGGAGAACGGGTGATGCCGTACCTCATGTGTGGTTCTCCTTCCATGGAGAGGATGAGGAACTTGGGTCGGTAGTTTATCCAAATTTGTCTGAAATCGACTATGAGTCAGGAGAATTTGATGGAAATTACACATTCAATATACCAGTAGGAACTTATTTGGTGCAAGCTGAGTCGGAGGGATATGAACCAGTCATGGGTATCTTGGATGAGTCAGGAGATCTGATCTGGAAGACTGTCGGCTTTGAAGAAGGAGCAGTTCTAGATTTGGAAGAAGAACAAATTTTACACTTGGGCGAGGTTTTCATGACAACATATGAAATTTCAGAGGCTGAGAGATTAGGCTACGATTGGTTGGAGATGGATGATAATGTGATTCTTAACAATCTGAGGGGTCGAGTTCTTACAAACAATGGTATCGAAGTACCCAAAGCCACCATCATCGCTTATTCGGAAGATGGCTTGGTTGAATTGGATGACGCTGAGTCGCGTGTAGACGGATCTTTCGAACTTAGGAATTTACCTGATGGAAACTGGTTTGTTTTCGCTGTTCCTCCTTATGATTCCGAAGCATACCATGGTTTTCGGGAGTCTATGCATGAGTTTGTGTCTTTGCCAGATGATCTCCAAAGTAACTTGGATCTTACCTTACAAAGCTCAAATGTTTCTGGTAGAATTCTTTTTCCGAAAAAGACCAAAAAGTCGGAAAAAGCAAAGCTTCGCCCTTTGACTGAAGCATTTGTATGGGCTTTTCTTGACGAAAACAAAAATGGAGTTCCCGATTGGGAGGAGTCTGAAGGGGATGATTCGCTCCTTTCTTTTTCTGAGGAGACTGCAGAAATTTTTTATGACTCTGCTGATGGAGAGACTGACCAAGATGGATTCTTCTCATTTCATCTTGAAAATCCGGGTGCTTATTCTCTGATGATCGAAATGCCTGGTGAATTGTCCTCGGTCGCCATTGATCCAATTTTCTTTTCCATCAAAAATCCGGAAGTTGAATTGAAACTCGCTAATGCCATCCGCATTGATTGGAAGAATGAAATCAAGGCGACTGGCTTTGAAATTGAAAGAAAGGGATCAAAGGACTCTTCCTATAAGTCTATTCTTTCAAATGTCTATTCTAGCGAGACTAGTGGTCAAAAAACAGGGCCGGATTCGAAATCATTCATCGACGAGACAGTCCGCAGTGGGGAGGAATACTCTTATCGAGTTGTTGCTGATGCGAAGAATGGAAGAGTTGAGCTTGATGATTCCAAGGTTAGAGTTTCAATGCCATTCATTTATCTTGCTCCTTCGGAAAAAACTATCTCGGGAAGAGTTATGAATGATTCCGATGAGGTAGTTGCTGGTGTGGAGGTTGAAGCTTGGAGCGAGGAAGGAATGGGATGGACCACAACTCTCACTGAAGAGGATGGTAGTTACGAGCTGAATGCTGGGCCCGGAAAGTGGGAAGTCATGGTATATCCCGCAATCGATACAAAGGTTGATTGGACTTACGACCAATCACCAAAGCGAATCAATTTCCCTCAGGACAATTCAAGACAAAACAAAGAAGTGAATTTTCTCGTTACAAAAATGGGCAACGGTAGAATCATTGGTTCACTTGCGGTGCCGGAGGGCATGAGTGCGGAAGATTTGATTCAAAATGTATTTATTGAAGCTTATGATTCTGAGGGAATAGGCAACTGGTCTTACCCGGATGCAGAGGGCAGGTTTGAGATTCCTCTTCCGGAAGGAGATTACGAGTTCTCGATCTGGGTAGATCCGCAAATGGATGGATTCGGAAGTCCCAAACCTGAAATTGTGTCAGTGGATAAATCCAAGGTAGATATGGGCGAAATCACATTGGTCTCCAGAGATCAAAGGATAGAGGGTGTAGTTGCCACCAACTCAGGCAAAGCATTGCCGAATATTGAAGTTTGGGCGTGGAGTGAAGAAGGTGGATATTTGCATGATTTCACTAATCTTAAAGGTGAATACAACCTGGTGGTTTCACCCGGTCGCTGGGAAATTGGTTATGGCCTTCCTGAAACGGAAGAGGGCGATCCTCCCCCGTATTTGGAAGAAGGTACAAGAAGTGTTCGAGTCAAGCCTGGGGATGATGCCAAGGTTCTCAACTTTTCCCTTAAGGAGGCGAATTCCAAGATTAGGGGTAGCGTTTACGGCCCAACCGGGTCAGTGATCACGGGTCTTGATGCCTGGGTTTATGCACGGGAGAGTACGTCGCAGGAGCAAGATGATGATTTACAGAAAATTCTTGCTGAAGTGGCTTTGTCGAAAAAGGGAACTTTCTCTTTTCCCAGTATGCCGGGTCAATATTTGATTGGACTCTGGTTGTCGCCGGGAACCAAATATTCATCTCCTGAAGAGATTCACATCGAGTTGGTCGAAGAGAATGGTGGTATCGAAATGCTAAATGGGTCAGGAGATGTTCTTGAGGAAGTACGATTTGATTTGGTTTTGAATGATGCCAAGGTTTCAGGTTCCTTGCTGTTAAATGGTTCTGCTGTTGCTGGCTTGGCGGGAGAAGTGTTTGCTGTGCAAGCTGATGGAGAAGGGTGGCAAAAGGGATCGATTGAGGAAGACGGCAGTTATTCACTTACCCTCTCATCGGGCGATTGGAATCTTGATTATTACATCGAGTCCGATGAGCTGGAAAGAGACTTAAGAAGATATCCGAGTGAATCCATTGGAATAACCCTAGAAAATGGAGTTGCAGCAAAACAAGACTTTGTTCTTTCCCTTGCCTCAGCAAAGATTTCAGGTTCGGTTTTTAAGTTCGTGGATTCCATAAAGCAGGCAACTTCTTCAAAAGTTTATGTTTGGGCTCATCGGGAGGCTTCTGATTCCTTGGATGCATTCTGGAATGAAGTGGAAACCAATGAGTCTGGGACTTTTAGCATTCCGGTCTTACCCGGTGGAAAATATGAAATTGGGGCAGTGCTTTCGAGTGATTTAAGGGAACAAGGTTATTTGGATCCTCAGGTATTGGAGGTGGTGATTTCGAATTCTAATATTACGGATTTGGAAATGATTCTGGAAAAACCAAACCCAGACAATTTCATTAGTGGAACCCTTATGAATGTTTCCGGGCAAGCATTAGCCGATGCTTTAGTTTATGCATGGACTGACGAAGACCGTGAGATTCAGACGACAACAGACATCAATGGTGAATTTACCCTTTCAGCTACTTCTGGAGCGGTTTGGCACATCGGTGGCGAGTATTCCACATTCAATGAAGATGGTGCCGAGACATTCTTGGAATCAAAGGTGGCTATTGACGCTGATCTATCGAAACAAGATTCCGTTCACGATCTTATAATTCTAGTCGAGGAGCCAGACTTTGTCATTCCTGACGGAAGCAGCGAGTCTTTTGATCCGGGACAGGATTTCGTAAAAAAATTACCTGATGGGGCTGAATTAATTATCCCGGCTGGTGCCATTAATGTTCCATCAACCGTCAGTTCCATGAGGATAGTGATTACTCCCACTGCTCGGGGTTTAGTCAATAGTGCATCTGACAAACCTGCGGATTATGGATATTCAGTCGAACTTTTCGATCAACTGGGAAAGAAAATCGAGGGTGTATTTAGAGAAGATGTGATCATGAAAATTCCTGTTGACGTTCAAGCTTTCAAAGAAAATGGAATGGATGTGGATGAGGTAGACGCGATGTATTATTCTACCGTCAAAGATGCATGGGTCAGGGCAAAAACAAGCACTTGGGATCCGGTAAGCCAAATCCTAAGCCTGACTACGGATCACTTCACTACCTTTGCAGCCGTTTCGAACCCAAACTTCTCCGAACTTTCGGAAGGAATGGCAAAAGTGGACGCCTCACAATATGGTAGTTGGTATGAATCCGACTGGTTTGGCTTTTACTTGGATGCAGGTGATGATTGGATTTATCATGAAAGCCTTGGTTGGTTGTTCGTAAAAGCAGAATCGGATGGAAATTTCTGGATTTTCGATGCGAGTCTTGGATGGCTTTGGACGGGTAAAAATTTCCAGGATGAGGAAGGATATCTGATGATGTATTCCACTGAAAACGCAAATTGGCTCTATGTTTCTCCTAAAATAGGAGATACGGCATATTATGACTACTCCTTGAAATCCTGGCAATTGCTTGAATGAATTTCCTCAACCTCACTAATTTGTACGCAAATCTGACTATTTGCATTATAAAATTTTCTTGCGTAGATTTTGGCTTTAGGCAAAGTTATGAAAAAATCCCTTTATCATCATGAAGTTCGCTAACCTTTTATTTTTTAGTCTTTTTTGTGCATCAAATGTGTTTTCTGGAATTCCGGATGATTGGGACCAAAACCAAGCCTACAGTTCAGACGACTTGGTTATCTACAGCGGACAAACCTACATTGCGCAAACTGAGGTTCCATCTGGCACCCCCATCACTTCAACAACTTATTGGTCACTTTTGACTGACAATGCTCCCACCAGTGATCCCGGTTCACCTCCTTCCTTCACTCCCGACTTGACAAGCATTCCAGAAACCGAACCACCGGTAGAGGAAGAAGAAGAGGAGACTACAG
>CACMZN010000053.1 GCA_902618175.1 uncultured Verrucomicrobiota bacterium | reverse complement strand
GACAAAACAAACCGTAGAAGATCCAAAAAATCGAAGTATATTTGAAGTTGACTAAATTATTTCATATTTTGCATCTGCCCGTTTGCTGATGAAACCGTTTAATTCAAGCATCGTCAGACTTGCAGCAACCATGGGCAGTCCCAATCCACTAAGTCCGCAAATTTCGTCTGCCGAAAGGATTGCCCCTTCTTTAAGCACCTCAAATATTTTTATTTCTTGGCAGGACATGGACACCTCAATCTTTCTCTTTTCAAGCTTGACTGACTCGTCTTTGAAAGCGAAGGAAGACTGAGCGTTTGGGATAACAGGTTGCAATTCTTCTTCGACGTCTTGAGCCGAACGAATAAGGGTCGCACCATTGCGAATTAGCTCTAGACAACCGGCTGAACTCTCCTGGTCTACTCTTCCGGGTAATGCAAAAACCAATCTTCCTTGCTCAGCTGCGAAGTTAGCAGTGATCAAACTACCTCCCGATGCTGCTGATTCAACCACGATCACTCCATTTGAAATGCCTGAAACTAAGCGGTTTCGCATAGGAAAGGTTCGTCGATCCGCTTTCCTGCCAAATGGGAATTCAGATAGGACCGCGCCGCTTTGTGAGATCTTGCGATAGAGATCGAGATGCTCTGGAGGATAAATCACATCCATACCGCTCCCCAAGAAAGCGATTGTTTTTCCATTGGCTTCGATTGCTCCTCGGTGAGCAATGGCATCTATTCCTCTTGCCATTCCACTTACGATGCAAAACCCTCTTTTCGCCAAATTACAGGACAACTCGCGACAAATTCTTTGACCATACAACGAAGGAGCACGAGTTCCAACTATAGATAAATAGGGACCTTCAGGAATTTTTCCACAAACATATAAACCAAGGGGACAATCGTAGATTTCGCGAAGAAGAGAAGGAATTTGTAATTCTGATACAAATGAAATTTGGCGTGCCTTCAGATTTTCTTTTTCCTTTTTGAGCCAGGCGGCATTTTTTTGATCTCTGATTGATGATAACACGGATTGCCCAATTCCCTGAACAGCGAGTAGTTCTCGGTCTGATGCTTGAAAAACTGCCAGCGGATTCCCATTGAATTGATCTAACAAACGTTTACCTGTGACTGCTCCTATTTTGGACAAGCCATTTAACAACATAAAAGCATCAGACTTATTGAGCGTACTAAAAAACTCCTGCACCCATTATTTGCATGCACCAAATTTACTTCCTTGCAATGGATTTCTCGAAACTTGAGAATTAGTTTCCATCTACAGCAAAGGTAATCCTTCAGTCTCCAAAACAAATGGACGACAAATCATTTATGCAACATGGCATTATTTTCTTTTGCTTTAATACGGAAAACTCACAAAATATTGTACCTATAAAGTAAAGCTTCCATAAACAACTTCTTTGAAATCCGGCAACGATTTTGATGTTAAAAAATAATCGAGTTCTTGAATTTACAATCTTTACACTTTCACAGGCTTGGTTTTTGAAATGGTGAAAATGTTACACATTCTCATTGGATGTTAAGATCTTCTTCTCTCAACGCATGACCAATCTGCAGATCAAATTTTGAGGTTTTTCCCAGAACTTCTTCCCATCTACTTGGACATAGCCCGTCACCGGGTCGGGCCACACGAATATTCTTATTTGTCAAAGCATCTCCCGCCGAAATCTTTTCAGCGACGAGAATGGATCTTTTGAAATGTCTACTTTTTTCAGTGGCTATAAAGCCATCAACTTCACCCTTTCCCAAGGAGGAGTGAGCCAGGCGAACTGCTGTAGCCATTTCTTGAAATTCCTCAGGCAGCAGGGAGAACTTACCATCTGAAGAATGATCCTCTCGATCTAAGGTAAAATGTTTTTCTATGATTCCAGCCCCCATTGCAGTCGCGGCAACCGGAAGCAAGTGTCCCATCGAATGATCTGACAGCCCAAACGGCACTTGAAAGCGTTCACCAAGTGCATTCATTCGGCGCAGGCATGACTTCTCTATCTTTGCTGGATATTCACTCACACAATGCAAAAGAACCACTTGAGGACATCCATTGCTTCTCAGTGTTGATATCGAATCCTGAATTTCGGATTCGGTTGATACTCCCGTGCTCGCAAGAACTGGCTTCCCTGTCCTGCCAATCCTCTTCAGCATAGGGAAATGATTCATCTCAAAGGAAGCAACTTTGTATAGCGGTGGAGAAAGGGTTTTCTCCAAGAAATCAACTGCAGTTTCATCGAAAGGAGAACTAAATAGTAAAGCCCCCAAATCCTTTGCTTTTTGAGCCAATTCTTCATGCCATTCCCAGGGAGTCATGGCTTCAGCGTATAATTCATCCAAATATTTTCCTTTCCATAAGCCTTCTGAAAGCAGGAAACGACTATCTCTTGCCTTTACGGTAATGGTATCAGGTTGGTAGGTTTGAATTTTGACTGCGTCAGCACCTGAAAGAACCGCCCTTTCAACAAGTTCCAATGCCTTCCTTTTGGAATTGCCATGATTACCAGATAATTCGGCAACGATTAAAGGTGGATTTTCATCCTTAAACAAATCTCCAATTAAGTCCAAAATCTTTTTATATTGAAGGAAACTTAACTTGGAAGGAAATCCTGCAGCAACACCTCCAACTCATCGTCGGATAAATTTCGACAATTGCAATTACTTGCATACAAAAAGCCCTCTGAACAGGAAACTCCACCCAAAATACCTATTTTATTTCCCCAAAATGATTGAATCGGCTGAATTACAAAATGGTTTTCAAACTCCAAAACATTCCTCGCTTCGTCTTCGGGTATTAAAATTTCGTGCATTTTCTCCCCCGGTCTCAGTCCTATTGTTTTCCAAGGGCAATCCGGGGCGATGACCCGGGCAATGTCTGCAACTGAACAAGCAGGAATCTTGGGCACGAAGAGTTCTCCACCTACCATGCATTCCAAACTGGATAATACGAAATCCACTCCTTCCTGCAAAGTGATGAGAAAACGAGTCATTTGGGGATTGGTTATAGTCAACCGACCAAGATTTCTTTGTTTTGCGAACAATGGAACCACACTTCCTCTACTACCCACTACATTTCCATATCGAACAACAGAACAAATGGTTCCACTTCCACCAGCGTAACTATTGGCGGCAATGAAAACCTTATCGGAACAAAGCTTGGTCGCTCCATAAAGGTTCACTGGATTCACCGCTTTGTCGGTACTAAGAGCAACAATTTTCTTGACGCCAGCCTGCAAGGCGGATTCCACGACATTAGTGGCTCCGTCAACGTTTGTCTTGATGAATTCATGAGGGTTGTATTCAGCTGCAGGAACTTGCTTCAAAGCAGCCGAATGAATGACATAGTCAACTCCCTGCATTGCGAGATACAAACGATCCTTATCACGGACATCTCCTAAAAAGTATCGCAAGGCGTTGTCCTTAAGTTCTGGATTGGCTTGCATTTCCGACTGTTTCCACTCGTCTCGTGAATAAACGATCAATCTTTTTGGTCGGTACCGTCTTAATACTGTTTTAACAAAACTTTGACCAAAAGAACCTGTCCCTCCTGTGATCAGTATCGACTTGTCATTCAACATAATAAACAAATCATAAGATACTTTTTTGATGATCAAGTCGATTCGAAATTTAAACGCAGCGCAGTCGCCAACAGGCACATCGTTCCATATTTCCAAGAAAGTCCCGAAGTTGTAAGTAATGAACCCGTTTTGGTTATCTGAAACCAGGATCGAAAGTGCAACCACAGCAATTCTGTTAGGGGCGATTCCCAAGGACCTCCTCCTCGGCGAACTCAATCTATATCACAAGGGGATTTTTGTCATTGATCCGACTTCTCAGTCAGAGAAAATCGATGGAGTTGAATACCTTGATCCTTGTTCTTCTGCCGAAGTAATCAAGGAAAGATTGAATCAATTTCTCATGCGGGAATATAATAAGCCACCTGTAGTCAAGGTAAGCAAGAATATCCATGATCATCTTTCCACTTCAGCTGATGGCATATTGAAATTGATCATTCAAGAAATTGACACAACCCTCAGAGCAAGAAGAACTCGTAACGAGACAGGTTTTGATCGACAAAAACAGATCTTTTTGAACTTGCCTAATTACCTAAAACAAAGAGTTCCAGATCATTGGGAAGCGATTGGCAGTCAGTCTCTGGCAGTCGTAGTAGGCGCTGGACCTTCCTTGGATGAAACTCTTACCTTACTCAACAGCGATATTCCAAATCCAATCATCATTGCTACAGACAGTAGCTTGAAAGCTTTGCACCATGCGGATGTTACCCCGCATTTCGTAGTAAGTATAGATCCTCATAAGACTTTTGAAGTATGTAGCTTTCCAGGGTTCACACCCGGTCAAATTATCCTATCATCGCAATCACATAAAAGTTGGAACATTGCTTGGAAAGACAAAAAGGCCTTCCTTTCGGGAAGAGTCATCAGCGAAGATTGGCTCGCTGAAAAGGGAGTGAGTAAAACTTCTTTTTTGGCAATCAACAATGTTGGACTCACAGCATTGGCTTTTGCTAATTTTCTTAGACCATCAGTCATAATACTATTGGGCATGGATCTTTCTGGAAAAGGAAGTGGAGAGAAACGGTACGCTGAAAAAACTGGGAGATCACAAATCGAAGTTCATGCATCCAAATATCATGAGATTCCAGGCAATTATGAAAAAAGCGTTCCAACCCCATTTTTTTCTGACTGGCAGGAAACCTCTGAAATTTGTTCCAAGATTTCAAAGAAAAGACTGATCATAAATTTCAACAGTATGGGAGCCCAACTTAGCGGAACAACCCTTGTTCATCCAGAGGCTACTTCTGAATTGAAGGAAGCTCTGAAGGAGAATATCAAAGAGTTCGACGAGACTAAACTCCCACGAATTACTGAAAGAAAAAAAATTTCTGAATTTGGGCTTAACCAAATCCTCTCCTTATTGGCTTCAAAATGCGATCAAATCTGGAAAATTATGCCCAATGAAAATTCATCCTCTACTGAACTTTCCGAAGGTCTGATTAATCTTTTTTCCGATAAGGAGATTTCTTCTTTGCTGGGTGATTTTGCATTTTCCACTATGCCCAAACTTATGGAAACAGATACGAACGAAGAAACCGAGTTGAAAGGAATTAGAAATCAGTTGCAGCAACTTGTTTGGACACTTGAAGATGCGATTCTTGATTGCAATCCAGATGAAGAATTCATCTTAAGATTTTTTACTGAAAAATTCACCTAAAGGCTTGCTTCACGGAGCATAGGCATAAATCGATTTACTTGATTCAATGCTTTGGACAACGAATCATCATTGTGAGCATTGCTTATGAACCAATTATGATGAGGGTGAAAAAAAAGTCCCTCAGCAGCCGCCAATCGACAGAAACTCTGCAACAAAAACAAGTCATTATCCCCTTCAAACCATGGATATGGCATCGAACTTGGTCCCGTCATGCTTAGAGAGAATCCATGATTTAGTGCTATTTTTTCCAATCCATTGGAAAAGAATCTCCCCTTTCTCAAAACACTTTCAGCCACTCCATCTCTCTGGGAAATCCGAAGAGAACACAAAGCAGCAGACATGGCCACTGCATCATTCCAACAGCTTCCCGTGAGAAAGACTTCCATTGACGATTTCTCGTACCTTCTTTTTCCGACGCACGCGGAAATGGAATATCCGTTACCGAGAGCCTTTGAGAAAATTGATAGGTCAGGTTGAAAACCGAAATACCGATGCGAGCCGCCATCATGCAACCGTCCACCGGTTCTTACTTCGTCCAAGATCAGCAATACCCCGTCTCGATTGCACAAGGATCGTACTTCAGACCAAAATCCTTCGGCAGGCATTACCGAGGGTCCAAAGGATGAGTGGTGGTAGGGAGTGAGAATAACGCAGGCAACATTATCCTGATTTTGGTTTAGAATATCTTCAAGCTGCCCAAAGTCATTCCATTCGAATTCTCTAATATCCTGTCTATCCGATTCAATTCTTCCTCCAAGACCGGGATCGCACCATGCATCAACGCCATGATATGCACCCTTCGCCTTAACGACTATTGGTCGTTGGGAATGTTCTCGAGCCACACGTATGGCCCATGTAGTCAAGTCAGACCCATTTTTGGCAAAAACAGCCCAATCCGCAAAATCGATCACTTTTGTCAATTCCTCCGCAAGTTCTATCATTACTTCAGCAGGTTGGTTAAAAACCCTTCCATTTGCATTTTGACTATTTGCTGCGGTTTCGATCTCAGGATTAGAAAATCCGTGCAGAACAGCTCCATATCCACACATGAAATCAGTCCATCTTTTTCCATCGACGTCTTCGAAGGTATGACCTCGAGCCTTCTCGCAATAGTGAGGAAAGCAATCTGGCAGACCTGAAACAGGAGCAAGGTGACCATAAATACCACTAGGAATTACTTTTTGAGCGCGAAGAAAGAGGCTTTCTGATCTCGTTAATTTTTTCATTTACCTAGGTAATGGAATTTCTCTCAATGCTGTTCTAGAAACAAATCCAAATTTTTCCAACAAAGGAAGCCTACCTTTTATAAATATGTTTCCAATAGCAGGCTCAACCATGTGATTGAGTTTTCCCAAAGTACCGTCGAGTGCAAGATTCAAGTTTTTAAAGTTCATATACACTGAAGCATCTTGATTAAAATTTTCGGAGCCAGTTTCCCAAATACCCATCTTATTTCTTCGAACCCAACCAATCACTCCGAATTCTTCGACTGAAAAAATGATCATTCCTTTTTCTTCTTCCATGAGCATTCGCGATTGATGATGATGATTCGCATAAGTTACACTTGCTTCCAAACCACTCCTCATCAAAATTTTGACTTGTTCGATGTTAGGAGATTCTTGACGATACAGAGCTTCAATTTTTTTCAATACTCTAAAGGTTTTGAAAGCCAAGACAGGATACGAAACGATAGAGGATAAAACAGGATAAGCAAATCCCTTCTCGCTCATCTTCATTAGGTTTGCATCTGTGAATATAAGGCCTCCGTTTTTAGATAAGGAAATTTTATTCCTGTCCATAAGTTTTGGCTCCAAGACACAATTGCCTCCCGATAAATCCGACAATACCTTGCTGGCTCCGAAAATTGATCTTGCCAAAGACCATGGAATCAATCGGACCGGATCTATTTCATTTTGATCCATGGTTAATAACCAAGCTTTCCAAGGAAAATAGAAGCTTTCTTGGATTCTCAGGCAATTTAATTTTAATGGAAGGAACCTCTCGGATGAGAAGCTCAGGCAATTCACTCGGCTTAGAGATAGACAACAAATTGGCACTCCTCTTTGTCCAGAATTTCAAATTGTTCTCTTCCTGAGGCATGACTCCTCCCGTCAAATCAAATATCATAGGCGTCCCGCATGCAACTGCTTCAGAGGTCAAACCCGCTCCGGGTCGACCAAGCATACAGTCCGCACTTCGGAGCAAAAAGGCCATCTCCTGACCGTCCAATTTGGGAAGTGCGAGTACCTGAATGTGGTTGAGTTTTGCCTGCAACTTTTTATTCGAGCCGCATAGAGCAACCACTTGAATTGGGTTGTTCTCTCGAAAAAGTGCCCGACAAACTTTCTCGTGCACATTCACTTCATTAGCTCCGGTGGCAAGAACAAGAAAAGGAAATTTTGGATTCAATCCAATTTCCTTCAAGTATTGGACTCGCATTAACTCGTTGTCCATCTCAAAGAAAGGCTTCCGCAGAAGAAGACCACAAGCTTCAACCTTTTTCTCAGGCATGCCGCGAGAAACGGCAGCATTGCAAGTTTCTTCAAAGGGACCAATGAATTTATCCGCTCTTGGGTTAATCCAATGTCTGCTAAATCCAATGCCATCTCCTAATTCGCCACAATAAACAGCGAATTTCAAGGGCTTACGACTCGCTTGCGAAGCCAATTCAAAAAATCCATGGTTCAAATGAGCATGAACACTAACCAGCAGATCTGGAGAAAAACTGGAAATTTCTTTTGTAAAATGCCTGGGAAATAAAATC
>CACMZN010000052.1 GCA_902618175.1 uncultured Verrucomicrobiota bacterium | reverse complement strand
ACCTGATGCAAGTCGAGCAATTGCCTTGCGGTCAACGTAATCGAATAAATTCTTCCTCGTAGGCACCATTTATTAACCAAGCTTATTTTTATATTCTCTTATCAGACGGCTCACTACTTCGGAGCTGGTCACTCCTTCAGACCGAGCTTGAAAACTTGTGAGAATGCGGTGATTCAATACGGTCTCCGCAATCGCTTCCATGTCTTCGCTTGAAGTTATGAAATTTCCATGCAGAACCGTTCGAGCCTTTGCTCCTCGGACGAGAAATTGAACTGCTCTTGGACCTGCTCCCCATTGTACCAAATTTTTAAGCCATTCCGGAGACTCTTTTGAACTTGGTCTGGTACGACGAACAAGATCTACTGCAAATTCATAGACATTATCAGGTACGGGGACTCGGTCCACCAAAGACTGGTATGCGATCATTTTTCTACCTGAGATCACCTTATTCAGAGTCTGTTTTTGATTCGCAGTCGTTTCCTTGGCAATTGACAATTCTTCTGTTCTCTCTGGATAGTCAAGATTGATCAAAAACATGAAACGATCAATTTGAGCTTCAGGCAAAGGATAGGTTCCCTCTTGTTCGATTGGATTTTGGGTAGCCAAAACAAAAAAAGGCTCCTTCAGTTGGTGAATTTTTCCGGCAACTGTGACTCTTTTTTCCTGCATTGCTTCCAAAAGGGCAGATTGAGTTTTGGGCGGAGTCCGATTTATTTCGTCGGCTAAGATGACATTGGCGAAAATGGGACCCTTCACAAAGGAGAATTCTCTACCTTCTCCATCTGCTTTGTTTTGGAGTATTTCTGTTCCAGTGACGTCGGAAGGCATAAGATCGGGAGTAAACTGTATGCGTCCGAAAGATAATGAAGAAGTCTGAGCGATGGAATTGACGAGGAGTGTCTTAGCCAATCCGGGAACTCCCATTAAGAGGGCATGACCACGGCAGAGCATGCAAAGGAACAGATGCTCTATCGCAAAATCCTGGCCGATGATTACTTTGCGCAATTCGTCTTTAATGTCGGAAAAAGACCCCTGTAATTCTGAAATCAACAAAGCGTCGTCTTCTAAAGATTCGCCGTTTTTCCCGGTGGTCTTCGATGTAACCTGATTTTTTCTTCCCATGATGAAAACAAGGGTTTGTGTATGGTTTGAATAATTTGGTTGATGTGACTAATGGATCTTTCTAGCAGAGATGATTGTGGTTCAAAGAAAATTCAAGGTAATAAAAGCTAAAACAACGAAAGATCTTTGTCTGCAGGTGAATGAAATCATTCAAAGAGAATACAAGGATTCCGATGGATTTATTTTTCAATCATCCGGCCGATGGCAGTGTCTGGGAAGACCTTTCGTTGAGGACAAGCAATGGTTTCAGGCTTTGGTCTTCTTGCAGGAAGAAGCTAATTAGTTTGGGTCATTGCTTTCAATCAAAAATAATTCCCTAAAAAAATGGTTTTAGTTTCCTTCTGTAAAAAGATTTTTCTTGCCTTTAAATTTTCTTTTAATGATTAATTTTTTTACTGTTTATTGCAGTTTTTTGAGTCGTCGGCACGGGCAAGGTCGACGGCTCTTTTTACTTTTGTTCTCAATTTTTAAAAGAAGTTCATTTTTGGTGACTAAAAAATAATTTATATTTGCCTGTGCGATCAGATAGTAAATGGTTCATTAATGAAAACCTACCATTATTTACTCATTCTCTCCTTTTTTCATGTTTTCGTTTTAAATGGATCCAAAATGTACGGACAGTCTGCAAAGCCACCCCGGGCAATTTCATCACTTCCCAAATTGCCCGCAAACATCCCTCCTCCTCCTAACTTTAGTTCCTTTTCCAATAAGTCAGGAAAATTCCAACTCATAAGCGCGGAGTATTATTCGCAAGATGAAAAGCCTTTCTTATACAAGAGACTCATAAAGTTTGATACATCCACCGGTGAAGCATGGGTTCTTTTTTCCAAACTAGGTGCTGAAGGCGAACGAAGGACTTGGGTCCCTTTGGAAGAAAAATGAAAGAAGCAATTATTTCGATTCCCTTGCTAATTGGATGAATTGCGCTTCTGATGTTCTCGCGCAAACCTCTGAAAACGCATCTCCAACCCCTCCACTTTATTGCTTATTTTTTTTGTTTTGAGAGAATAGTGACCTAGTACAAGAAGGACTCCGAAAGTGATCAAGGCAATCCGTCCAAAAGCAATTTCGCCCCATGTTTTGTTCCAAGCGACGTAGAATGCGGCACTTCCCATAACTCCCAACGAGACCAACAAGCCTGAATTCCATATCCATCTTGCTTTGCCAGACGGGCATTCTCTTCCCAAAATCACCTTATTATTGATTAAAAGTAAAAAGCTCAGATAGGCAACGGGTATCAGAGTGAAACCTAAGATCGAAGTCGGCACAGCCAGCCAAAAGGCAGCGTCGTTCCAAATGAATGGTCCAATTACACCGATCCCTGCCAACATGGCTCCAAGAAAAAAAGTTGAGCCTTTATGAGGTTTGCCCAACACTTCGCATACTGCATGTCCATTGATTGTCATTAGTATGATGATCGTGGAAATTGCCATTCCTACCACGCCGATGCCGAATATGTAGTGTGAAAACGCCTTGTTGCCGAAGAGACCTTCAAGAGAAGCCGCCAAGTTGAAAGAATCTCTTTTCACGAGCATGGCGGCCAACTGCCTGTCTGCCTTGGGTAAATTCCTTACTGATTCCTCTTTTTGTACAGGAGCCAGCGAACTGTAATCATCAATGCCGAACTCAGCCACACAGCGGGCGGTGGTCAAAGAAAGATATCCGCCCTGCAAATTGGAAAACAAAATTTCCTTTTCATAGTCCAAGTATGCAGATTCGGGTTTTCCATTGAATTGAGAGCCAGCCGCAATGACTACGCAAGTGGTAGCCAATATGTAGGGTATCAGGAGCGCAGTCCATAAGTCGAACTTAGCCAGTCCACGATGTTCTCTGCCCCATTTTCTTCTCAGGAGTACGAAAGGCATGAAAAAAGTCATGTTTATACCCACCGCCGTGGCTGCTGCTGAGATCATCACGTCTCGTTGCATGCCGATGATTTTGGATTCCCAAAAGACTCTGAATTCTCCCGTTTTTTCCAAAAAGGGGAGGTAGACATTTGCGGGTTTTACGAGCAGATCCAAATTGGGGACAAAACCAGTAAGAATTTCCGTCCAAGGCAACTTTCCTGTCGTCGACATCTTGATCACCACTCCGAAAAAAGAAAGTACGACAAGACCAACCATTCCCTTGAGCACCCAATCAAAGACTTTGATTCCCTTGTTTCCTCTATCATACGCCCATACCATGGAGGCAGCGATCGAGAGCAAAAAAATGCAGGAGAGAACTTTTCCTCCGGTTCCATCCAAGGAAGGAAAGAGATTTTGCGTAATGGCGGCGGTACCAAGCGAGAATTGGGGGAGACACCATACGACGTTGGCCAAGATGGTGGCAATCGCCCAGCCCCAACCAAGTACCGGGTTGATTTCGTTTTTTATGGAAACAAAAGGACTCTGCCCGGTGGAAAGGGTGACGTGACTTATGGCACACAACATAACCACACCGAGTATGATGGCAACAGGTTGCAGCCAGAGCAGACTGTACCCGGCAAGCAAACCGAGAAATAGGCTGGATGCCAGAGATCCTCCCCCTAAGGTGATTGCACTTTGCAGCCAACCGGGACCGGAGAGTTTCGTGTAGGCGGACAACCTTGAAAAAAGTCCTGCGCTTTCTGCTCTCTTCAGGTATTCTTTTTGCTGTTCGACTGTAGCCATGCTCCCGATTGCTAGTTAGGCTGTGCAATGATCAAGGAGCCGATGATTTTGATTATGAATCAACTGATGATTACTTTACGCTCATCACCCCACGCATCATTGCAAAATGACCGGGGAAAGTGCAGACGTACTCGTAGGAGCCCTTTTCCTCAGGAGCTGTAAAAGTGATCGTGTCCGATTCATTGGGACCCAGCAATTTGGTGGCAGCCAAAACGTCTTCTTTGACGGATTCAGGTAAAGGATTCGTAGCATTGGCTCCAGCTCCCAAGGCTTTTTGGCCAAATGCAATGGCTGAAATTCCCTTTTTTAAAATCACCAAATTATGACCCATGGCAATTTTAGGAATCTTACCTATGTTCCTTAAGGTTAATTTGACCGTGGTCCCGGGGCCAACGTCGAAATTCTTAAGGTCAAACTGCATAGTGTCGTTCCCAGTGATTTCGACTTCCTGTACTTTTCCCTCATCTCCAAAAATAATACAAACCGCGAACATGTTGACCAGGATAGTGAAAAGTAGCTTATTCATAATGGAATGGATTGAGGAAGAAAATTTAATGATGAGAAGATATCAAACTTTCGTCGACGGCATGTAGCGGTAATACACCTCCAGCATAAGAATCGTCATAGTCGTACGATATATGCTGGAATCTCCATGAAAGTGTTTTCCATGTGGCCAATGCCCGTCGGAAGCCTGAGCCTTGCAAACGATTTGTTGGAATTCCTTGTTCCAAGCCCGCCAGTACTGGGCGCCTCCAGAGATACCCGTTGCCTGAAAGCAGGCTTGCGCATGATAGTACCATTCGTAAACGTCAACTTGCTTCCAATCTTTGGCTTGGTTAGCGGTGATCCACTCAAGTCCTTTCGTTGCTTCCGGTGACTTGGCGTTTTTCCAAATTTGCAGTGACAACACTCCAGTGCCTGTGAGGCTGGGTTTTCCATTCGAACCTTCCTTGTAGGCAAACTTTCCCGATTTGTCCTGACACCTCTTGACGTAAGCAATGGCTTTGTCCATGGCCTCGTCGAGACCTTCGATTGGTATCCCAGTCAATGCCGCGGCTTTGAGAGCTTGGATACACCATCCAGTAACCGATAGGTCGGTGTGGGCAACTGGACCTTTACCAAATCCGTAGGCCCAACCTCCGCTCTCATTCTGCCCCTTGACAATAAGATCGGAAGCCCGTTTGGCAAACTCCTTGAGTTTTGGAATTTTTGTCATGGTGTAGGCTTCGCAAAGGGCGTAGGTGCGGATGGGATGCGAATAGCATCCATTGTTTCCGGAATATAAATCTTTGTCGGGGGGAGTGCTGGTTATGTAATCGATGGCTTTTTGAACAGTGGGTCCGTAGGTAGGAGAATCCTGAAGTTCGCAGTGTCCAAGAAAACTCAGCAAGGCCATACCTGTCATCGCATCTTTGTGAGCACCTTTGGGATAGCTCGGCTTCACTCCTTTGTCGGTTAAATCCTTGTCACCCCAACCGCCATCATCATCCTGGTTTTCCTTCAACCAGTTCAAACCACGAATAATGGCAGCTTCAGTCATATCCTTACCACCACCCGATCGGAGACGGGCAATGCGCTTTTTGGGGTCGCATCGCTGCTGCATGGTCTTGGGCAGGGACAAGCCAATGCCTTTGAGAGCACTCTTCATGGCATTGTTGTTCATGCCCGCATCAGCCATGGTTGGTGCAGCCGCTTCCACAACCGGAGCGAGGTCCTTGACGTCGAGTTCGTTTAAGTCAGGCAAAGAAATGTCGGAAATGGCAGTGGTTCGGAAAGTTTGTTGCGTATTAGGTTGAGCTTTTTGTTGTCTTTGCATCAGTTTGACAACTTTCTGCTTTTCCTGCTGTTGTTGAACGGGGGCTGCTCCGGCATCGGAGAAGTCAGACTCTCCTTCTCCGCTTGCAGCCACGTATACGACGATATTCCACATTGCGACGAAGAAACTGATCATCATGGCAAGGGAAATGAGCAAACTGTTAAGCAAGCGGTATTCACGCAAATACTTGCCAAATGCACTTTCCAAGGGCGGAGCTATCGTTACACGAGCTTCTTCAAGGTCAATCGGTTCGACTGTTTCGTCTTCTTCTTCGTGTTCTGCGTCTGGGTTCATTTCTTGTATTCGTAAAGGTTGATGAGAAGTGAAAGGAAAGTAAATTCGAGAAGAGCGAAATCAACTTAGCCTGAGACTCGGCTAAAGGTCAAGCATGCTCATCACTGATAATTGAGTTTAAAATTTTGTTTTTTGGAATTATGTTTATCACCTATGTGTGCCTTTAGGAATGTGAAAATATGCTTGGTTTTCTTAGGTTTTCTTTGTTTATTATTTTCTTCGGGCTTCTCCGAGGAAGAAAAAAAAACTGCCGCTACCTCTTTTCCCGAAATAAAGAAGAGGGAGGATGGAAAGTATTCCTTTGGTGAAATAATAATCGATCGCGTTGATCGAAAACTTGAATTTCAGGCAACGTCCAATCAAGTGAACGGTTTGGTGGAATATGGTCTTGTCCATGAAACGGGGAAAACTCACGAATCCCTTTTCAGAACTAAAATAAGAGCTAAAATGCTCCATGCTTCCCTACTTTTGCTGAAACTGAAGCCAGCCAAAAATTTCTTCGACGTCGTGTGGTCTGATCAACCCCGAGCACATACTTTTCCTGAAAGTATGCTTAGAGCAACCGCGTTTTGGGATGAGAACGGAACCCAGAAGAGCGTTCCTTTGGAAAATCTTGTCACCAACTACAGACAGAATCGTGCAATTACTCCAAATTCCATGATTTTCACCGGATCCAAATTCATTCAGGGGACTTACATGGCAGAAAACAGCGGATCCATGCTGGCGATTTATCTGGATGACTTGGCAGTCATAAATTGTTTCGATTTCGACAACGACAATGACGATGTGTGGCTTGCAAATGAGACTCTCATGCCTCCTCTGGAAACGAATGTTACTCTTTTGTTCCTCTTGCCTGACCTGAAAGATTAGTTATTTTAAAGTTATGAAACACAGTCCTCTTACTTTGCAGTATCTGTTCATCTTTCTAAGTCTCGCATCATCCTGTCTTGTGAAGGGACAAAGTTCCGCCAATCTATCTCTTAAGTTTGAAATCGAACGATCGATCGAAAAAGGCTTGAGTTGGTTGGTCAACGAACAAAATAATACTGGAGGGCAATGGGGTGAGCCGGAGTATCCTGCACTGACTGCCCTGGTGATAAGATCAGCATTAGGAAGTCCTAGTTATTCCGATAAATCTGAATATCGACCAGCTGTCGACAAGGGTTTCAGATTCATCTTGTCGAAGGTTCAGAGTGATGGAGGAATTTATGGAAAAGGATTGGCATCCTATAACACTTCGATCTGCCTGATGGCATTGATGCAATCCAAAGATCCTGCTTATGAAGAAGTAATTGCGGATGCCCGCAAATTCCTCGTCAACCAGCAATCAGATTTCGATGAAAAAGGCATTCAGGACAACGTATTTGACGGTGGAGTTGGATATGGTTCCCGGTGGGCCCATTCTGATTTGTCTAATACCCATCTTGCCATGGAAGCCCTATACTATGCGAGAAAATCCTTTTCCTCCAAGGAGACGGACGGAAAGGATTTGGATTGGGAAGCCGCAATCAGCTTTGTTTCGAAGTGCCAAAATCTGCCTTTGACGAATCGTGAGGAGTGGGTTAGTTCACATGAGGAGGACATGGGAGGTTTCGTTTATTTCCCCGGATCCAGTATGGCCGGTGAACGGGATTCCAATAATGGGAAAAAATCTCTCCGCTCCTATGGGAGCATGAGCTACGCAGGTTTGCTAAGTTTCATATATGCCGAAATGGATGCTCAAGATCCTCGGTTAATTGCGGTCAAGAATTGGTTGTCGAATAATTATTCGATTGATGAGAACCCGGGAATGGGTCCTCAAGGCTTGTTTTATTATTTTCACACCATGGCGAAAGCTCTCAGCATTTCAGGAATTTTGGAAATTCAGAACGAATCCGGAGATATCATCGATTGGAGGAGGCAACTTGGGCTTAAATTAATCAATCTGCAGAATCCAACGGGATATTGGTTAAATGAAAATGGTCGTTGGTGGGAACGTGATCCGGTTCTGGTCACCTCTTACGCTTTGCTTTCACTCGAAAGAATTTACTTTGCTCTTTGAGATAATTCTCATTTAAAAATTGAAAGTAATATCAACATTTGTCCTTTTGACCACTGGAATGCTCGCTCAATTATGGGGAGATTCACCCCCATTGTCGAAAGTGGATTCAGGATTCCTATATTCGGATCTTAAGGCGGGTGATTCTCGGGAAATCATTCTTCAAAAGTTGAGAAAAAGTAATTTTTTGCAGTTGTATGAAGAAAAAGACAAGGAATTGATCAAGTGTGCAGTCAGGTGGGATGGATTTAGGTATGAATTGATTTGTCGATTGTCCGACAA
>CACMZN010000051.1 GCA_902618175.1 uncultured Verrucomicrobiota bacterium | reverse complement strand
AGACGGAAGCTCTTTCAAGACTGTCGAAGAAAATTTCCACACAACCTAAGTATGTGAACGTATTTAGGAAGCCAAAGACCATGTCCACAAATTCTGTTTCCGAACCGATGGAACCGAGCACATCCGGATTGTCTCCGTACCTCAGCACTGGATGTCTTTCCATACGCACATTCTGGAAGGAATGTGAAAAGTGTCACATGGGTAATGATTTCACCAAGCCTCCGGAATCCCTGCATGGACAAATGCTCTTTAGGGAGATGTTCTATCTTCTATCAAGATCGGTTTCCAACTGGGATCAAGATCTAGACAACCAAATGTGCAAGAAAATCGATTGGGGAGATTATAATGACTCCGCGTTAAGTGCATGGGAAATGGGGTTGACCGGTTTTCCTTACATCGATGCAATGATGCGTCAATTGGACGCCACCGGATGGATGCACCATCTTGGGCGACATGCCGTGTCTTGTTTTCTGACTCGTGGACAACTCTGGCAACATTGGAAATATGGTAGAGATGTTTTTCAAAAGAAATTACTGGACAGCGATTGGGCGGTAAACAACGCAAACTGGCTTTGGTTGTCTGGAGTTGCCCCTTTTTCAATGCCTTATTTCCGTCTTTACAACCCTTGTCCAGATTCCAAATCAAGTCTCAACGTAGAAACAAAAACAGCCGCCTTCATAAAGTTTTGGATTCCCGAACTCAAAGAGTTTCCTCCCAAATATATTCTCGAACCCCACCTTTCATCCGCATCGATTCAGCAATCATCCAATTGTGTGATCGGTAAGGATTACCCTTTTCCTATGGTAAATCGAAAGGAAAGTGCCAAAGAGAACCTGATGCGGTTCAAAGACTCTTTGGCAGCTTGACGCGTCTCCCTTGCAAGTAATTCCGCCTGACGCCAAGTATTGTCACTTTTTAAAAAAGAAGAAGATTGCCTGATTGGTCCATTTTGGGTCCACCATCTTCTGGTTTGTCTTGCGCATCAGCGATTTCGCGGATCTGCATCAGTGTATCCGCATCCTGTGGTTTCTTATCTCTTCGCCATCGATTAATGCGGGGAAACCGGAGAGCCACTCCTGCCTTGTGTCGACCTGAATTCTGAACGCCTTCAAAGGCAATTTCAAAAACCATTTCCGGTCGAATACTCCTAACGGGACCAAATCTTCCGGTAATATTTT
The DNA here is from genome assembly GCA_902618175.1 of uncultured Verrucomicrobiota bacterium. GTDB lineage: Bacteria > Verrucomicrobiota > Verrucomicrobiia > Opitutales > Seribacteraceae > Seribacter. Next base: position 7,065 of record CACMZN010000051.1, on the reverse strand, counting down.
TACGAACGAATCGGTCAAACTCTGCGATTTCCTTGTCGGTAAGTCCCGAGTAGGCTTTGGCAACAGTGACCAATTCCTTTTTCTCATTCCACACCGCCAAAGAGTAATCAGTATACATGTTGGATCGTTTTCCATGACCAAGCTGGGCACTGACAACCACCATATCAGCAAGAAACGGATCAATTTTCCATTTATACCAAAATCCTTTGACCCGACCAGACTCATAAGGCGAGTTCTTTTGCTTCAACATGAAACCCTCAACTCCGCGTTTTCGTGATTCCATCCGCAGTTTTTCCAGTTCGGACCAACTTCCCTTCTTAATCAACGGAGACATTCCGAGAGGAAAACCAGAAGGCAAATTTGCAAATATTTTCTCCAAGCATTCTCTTCTTTCACTCAAAGGGCGAGTGCGCCAGTCGACCCCGTCCAATCTCAGCAGATCGTAGGCCTGAAATTTCACCGGTTCCCTCTTGATCATACTTGAACCTGGTTCTTTTCTTCCAATCCTTCTTTGCAATCTTGAAAACGGTCTTAATCCTTCAGTTCCCCAGGCTAGAATTTCACCATCCATGCATAAATCCTCCGGCAAAGCCTTGACGCATTCCAATAAATCAGGAAAGGATTCGCCAATCGATTCGTCTCCTCTTGACCAAATCATTCCCTTACCTCTGAGCGTAAGAAGTTGTGCTCGAATTCCATCCCATTTCCACTCCACTTGCCAATCGCTGGACAGACCTAAATTTTCGGGTTTTTCCAACAGTGGATAAGCCAGGCAAAAAGGATAGGGTTTGCAAAAGCCTGTCTCGCCTTCCACCGGATCAAGAATTTGCCTCAGCGAAAGATTCTCTGGAGTCCAGTTACCTGCCAAACGTTGAGCAATTACTGCAGGCTCCACTTGTCCGACTCGAGCCAAGGCCTTGCAAAGATTTCCTTTCGAAACACCCATGCGAAATCCACCTGTCAATAACTTATGAAAAGGCAAAAGGTTCGAATTTTCCAATTCATCCCAAGCTTTGTTCATCAAAACTTTTCGGTCTGAAGTTTCCATTCCTTTCAGAGGAAGAAGAAATGTCTCGATGATATCGCACAGGGTATAAGATCTTTCATTTTCTCGATTTTCGATCAAAAGAGAAATCGTCTCCGCCAAGTCTCCCACCTGATCATGACATTCCTCTACCAACCAAATTGGCAATCCTGATCTCTCTGCGACGAACATGCGCAGTTCACTAGTTTTTACTGCTCTTTTGATACGGTTTCCGCTTAGAAACCAAACGACCCAAATCGATTCCTCGGGAGAAGCCGTCTGAAAATATTCCTCCAACCGATCCAGCCGAGCATTCGTCTTGGTTAATTCGTCCAAGTCATGAAAAAGTTTTGAAAAGAGAATCAATCCTCCCCCTCTCCCCTCATTTCCGCACCTCGAAGAGTGGCGGCGTCAAGACCCTTGTCTTGAAGAAATTTGCTCAATGCATGTCCATTTCCATGAGTCAGTCTTACTTTTTCTGCTTCCGTACCCTCGATCACATCAATCAAACCCTTCCAGTCTGCATGATCGGAAAGTACAAATCCCTTATCTAGGTTTCTTCTTCTTCGAGAACCTCTGATTGCCATCCATCCTGAGGCAAATCCCCTTTTGGCTCCCCGAAAGCGTTTCATCCAATTGGATTCCTCCACCGCCGGAGGCGCTACAATCAATGAGCCAGCATAGGTTTGATCGGAATTCGAACCAATTATTTGTGTACTAGGCAATCTTACACCTGCTTTTTTGTAATGCTCGAAGAAAGAATCTACAGCAGAATGAACGAAGATGTTTCCAATTGATGAATCCAATCCGGCAAGAACTCTTTGGGCTTTGCCCAAAGAATATGCAAAGATGATTGAAGCATTTCCCAACTCTGCATTTTCCGCCCACCATTCGTTGATCTGCTTATGAATCAGGTCTTCAGGCAACCATCGATACACCGGGAGTCCAAAGGTGCATTCAGAAATAAACCCGTTGCACTTGACCAATTCGAAGGACTCGCAAGTTTGATCGTTCTGTGGTTTGTAATCTCCACTGACTACCCAGACCAAACCTTTGCTTTCAATCCGGATTTGAGCTGATCCCAAAACATGACCTGCTGGGTGGAATGAGACCCTAGAATTCCCAATTTTGCAGGATTGTCCAAACTCCATACCTTCTACTCTCACTCCATCTCCCAAACGAACCTTCAATAGCGGTTTGCAAGCTTCGGAACACAGATAATTTTGATGTCCAGGGCGAGCATGATCGCTGTGGGCATGAGTTATAAGTGCATTCTTCACACTCCCCCGAGGATCAATGTAAAAATCTCCTTCTTTGCAATACAAGCCCTCAGGTCTGAATTCCAATAGCTCAAGGTCATTCATTCAAACCAAATTTAATTGGATAAATGATTGTAGAACAAACAAAGAAAAACTATTAAAGGTCATCTTTTGGGATAGTTCCGATTAAAAAAAAGTCAAAAGTTGAGCAACTCAAGGCTATTAGTAATATTGGTACTCAATAAAACGATGATCTGGTATCAATCCAAGATCGTTTTCTGTGATATGAATAATACACCAAATTTTTTTTCCAAGAGTGATTCACTCGACCCCGTTGGTCGTTTCATATCAGATCGTTCCCGCATGCCACCTCCCACCAAGGATGAATGCGATGAGTTGTTTCGCAGAATGGCTGATGGTTCTGATGAGGCACGTAAAGAACTCATTGAAAGACATGTCAGACTTGTTGCTTCAATCGCCATGAAGTTTCGACAGACTAATGTGGCTATGGAAGACATCATGGCTGAGGGAATTCAAGGTTTGGTTGTAGCACTAGATAAGTTCGATCATACACGAGGAATAAAACTCAGTACTTATGCAGCCTGGTGGATTAGACAACGCATTCAACGACTCATAGGGAAAATGTCGGGTGCAGTAGCCGTACCCCATGATGTATCACAAGGAAAAAGAAAAGAAAACCTTGTCCGTTCTCAACTCCAAGTCGAGTTGGGTCGGATCCCAACCGATGAGGAAGTTAAAAGCCAGCTCGGCACTGATCGCAACCTTTCAAACAGAGTGAAGTTTGCTCCCGCTAATTCTCTGTCCTTGGATCAACCACTATCTGACGACTCGGATCAAACTCTTGGTGATGTAATGTCGGAAGAAGAACAGCTTTCCAGTTCTTACCGTGAGGATGGTTCGTTAGCCGATGATATTGTGGTGGCCTTGAGCTTTCTTGATAATCGTGAGCGGAAAGTACTCAGCATGCGGTTTGGAATTGGTTCTGATGATTCCATGAAGCTAGATGATATTGCAAATGTCTTGAATGTATCCGGCGAACGCGTCCGACAACTCGAATCTCTCGGTTTGAGGAAATTGAGAGCCGTATTGATGAAAAGTGGAAAAATTGATTTCAGAAAGCTAGATAAGCTTGTCGGAACTGAAATACGTGGCAAAACTAAGATGAGTCCTCTTGAATTATCACTCGTCTTAGATACAGCTGCGTAAACATGTCTTTCTCACTTAGTAAATGGGTTTGTCCTCCACCTGAAACTTTCGATAACCCAAAGGGTTCCAAGGGTAAAGTCGAATGGTTCAGATGCTTGCCTTATGTGCTCATACATCTGTCTGCTCTGCTTGTCTTTTTCCATCCAGTAACATTTTACTGCTTTGTAATCGCATTTTTATCATACGCAGCAAGAATGTTTGCAATTACAGCCTTTTATCACCGCTACTTTTCTCATCGCGCATTCAAAACAGGAAGAATCGTTCAGTTTCTAGGTGCCCTTACCGCATGTTCTTCGGGACAAAGAGGTCCCCTTTGGTGGGCAGCGCACCACAGAAGACATCATCGACATTCTGATGCAGAGGATGATGTTCATTCCCCACATACGAAAAGTTTGCTTTGGAGCCACACTCTTTGGTTTATGACTGATTATGCGGTTCCCACCTTCCTCAAAGAAATACCGGACTGGCTCAAATTCCCAGAACTTCGTTTCCTGAATAGATATGATTGGATTCCAGTGGTCCTCCTTGCATCGGGGTGTTATTTTTTGGGTGAAATTGCAGCCTTTCAGAGTATCACCGGAATGAATGGTATAATGTTTTTGATCTGGGGATTCATAATACCTACCATCGCCCTCTACCACGCAACTTTTGCAGTCAATTCGATCAATCATTTGGTTGGTTCCAAAAGGTTCGACACCGGCGATGAGAGTCGGAACAATTCTTTCGTCGCTTTCATCACGATGGGCGAGGGTTGGCACAACAATCATCATTTTTTCCCAGGATCGGCTAAACAAGGTTTTTTCCCTGGAGAGTTCGATCTCACATATCAAATTCTTCGCATTTTCGCATTTTTTGGATTAGTTCGCAACCTCCGTCCTGTACCGGATTGGGTAAAAAAGAAGGCTTCAATCCAACCATAATCACCAATTTGTTCATCCCTTGAAGATTGCCATCGTTGGTTCGGGGATTTCAGGTCTAATTTGTGCTCATCTTCTTTGTCGCAAATTCGATGTCACCCTATTTGAAGCCGAGGGAAAAGTTGGAGGGCATGTCAATACCGTAACAACATTCGGTAAATCCGGAAAATTTCAAATTGATACTGGTTTCATCGTTTTCAACGAAAAAAATTACCCAAATTTTGTTCAATTGATTCACAATCTGGGAGTACGCTCACAGCCCACTCGAATGGGTTTCTCCGTGCGTTCAGAAATTTTAGGATACGAGTACAGCGGAGAGTCTTTAGTTGGTTTGTTCGGTCACCCGCGGAATCTAACGGATCTTAATCATTGGGGTATGGTCCGGGATATTCTTCGTTTTCACAAACTTGCCAAACCAGGCGATCACTCAGAAGAGTCAGTTCATGAATTCATTTCTAGAACAAAACTTGGCAGGAGATTCAGAGAAAATTTCCTTCTTCCCTTGGGTTCAGCTTTGTGGTCCTGCCCCGAAGAAAGATTTGAAACTTTCCCGATGGAGTTTGTATCAGATTTTCTTGCTAATCATCAAATGCTTCAGGCCCAAAATCGACCTGTTTGGCGTGTCATTAAAGGTGGTTCCAATACCTATGTTGAAAAAATCGTTGAAACTTTTGCTGGCAAACTTTTCTTAAATGCTCCCATTCGAAGAGTGGAAAGAGAAGGAAACCAAGTTCGAATGCGATTAAGTGACGGAACCACTTCGCTATTTGACGAAGTCATTCTAGCCTGTCATGCCAACCAATCCTTGTCCTTGCTCGAATCACCCAGCGCGGAAGAAGTTGCCCTTCTGCAAGCCTTTCCCTACGAAAACAACATGGTTTCCCTGCACAGCGACGATTCTCATCTTCCCAAGCGCAGAACTGCTCGGGCAAGTTGGAATGCTTATTTGAGTAATAAACAAAACGAAAATGCATTGATCACCTACGATATGAACATACTTCAAAATTTATCTACCACAGAACCATTTTGCGTATCCTTAAATCAAAAGAATGGCATTCCCGATGAATTGCATCATGCCGATTTTCAATTTTCTCATCCCACTTATCACTCCGGACGCAAACGAGCTCAACTAGCGCACAAGTATTTTATTCGTAATCGTGGAATTTCTCTTTGCGGAGCTTATTGGGGATATGGATTTCATGAAGATGGATTAGTTAGCGGACTACGTGTCTGCAATGCATTTGGAGTGAAAATCGAATGAAGAGCTGCCTTTACTTTGGTGAAGTCAGACATCACCGGAAATCTCCCAAGCATGATTTAAAATACAAACTCTTCATGCCACATCTGTTTCTTGATGAAATAAAGGAAACTTTAAACAAGCACCTGCTTTGGTCATACGATCGTTCCAATTTGTATTGTTTCAAACGATCGGATTATCACAAACCAAAAGTCGAATCCCTGGAAAAGGCGGTTCGTTCCACGATGACTGAACAAATGGGACAACCTGTATTGGGTCCGATATCGGTTTTGACCCATCTCCGTACTTTTGGATACTGCTTCAACCCCGTTACCTTTTACTATGCCTGGGATGCAGATCGGGTTCAGCCAACTGTTTTGATGGCAGAGATAACCAACACTCCCTGGCATGAGAGATACGCTAAGGCACTGCCTTGGACAGACTCTGAAAATTCGAACTCGCAAATAACACGTCACAAATTCCGAAAGGAATTTCATGTTTCTCCATTCATCGACATGGCCGTTGATTACGATTGGAAATTCCATAGACCGGAGAAAAAAGTCAAGGTAGACATGATCTTAAGGAAAGCAGATGAAGTTTTTTTCTCCGCGCACCTGAATCTGCGTCGCAAGCCGATAACTTCATTGAACCTAGCTTGGTCCTTGTTGAGATTTCCCTTCCTTACCTTGAGAATATCTGGTGGTATCTACTTGAATGCTTTGATCCTTCGTTTAAAAGGATGTTCCTTTTATGCTCATCCCAAACACGCTCAATCAGTGAAGGAAGATGAATGAACAAGGTACAAAGTCTGTTCATTCGATGTCTGTCGAAGAAGCGAAGAAATCCGGATTTTTTGAAAGGATGCTCCTTTCTCGCCTAGGTAAGATGTCTTCCGGTTCACTTCTCATCAAAAAGTTGGATCAAGTAAATGTCTTGGGAAAATCCACAGGAAAAGGTATTTCCGCAGAAATAATGGTATCCAACCCCGTATTCTTCAGAAAAGCATGCTTAGGAGGATCTCTAGGAGTTGCCGACAGTTATGCGGATGGAGATTGGAACACTCCTGATTTGGTCAAAGTATTCCGTTTGTTTTTACAAAACCAAGAAGTAATGGATGCCATGGAAAGCGGATGGGCTAGAATACTGAATTTTCTTGCTCGGTTCGCCTATGCTTTGGGAAAAAGAAATACGCTTCAGGGGAGCAGAAGAAACATTGCTCTGCACTATGATCTAGGCAATGAATTTTATGAATCATTCCTTGATCGGTCCATGACTTATTCTTGTGGTATTTTTGAATCTCCCAAGCATGATCTGGAACAAGCCTCAATTGCGAAATACGACCGAATCATTGATCAGCTTGAAATTCAAGACCATCATGAAGTACTTGAAATAGGATGCGGA
>CACMZN010000050.1 GCA_902618175.1 uncultured Verrucomicrobiota bacterium | reverse complement strand
TTAACCATATTTGGAGAGCAAGCAGAATCAGATGGATACCGAATGAATGGAGATCACAAAACCGACGCGGGTGGACTTAGGTTGGACTGGGGAAGCGAATCAGATGTTAAGGGTTACTTTTCTTGGGGTTTGTCGAACAGCGATTTTGGTTTGCCCGGAGATTTGAATGCCAGTTCTTTGGCAGCTGACCGTAGGCAAACCACCGATCCAAACGACCAAGGGAATGACAGGTCTGCCCATGCGCGGTCGGGACTGAGCTACAATATTAATGATCAATGGCGATTGGAAAATAGATTTGGATATCAGGATCGAAGAGTAAGAGTTAATATGCCAAGTATTCCATTTGGAGGCTACCTCGCTGAAACTGATTACGAAACTTTTTACTATACCCCTGTTTTGCATTACGATTCCAAAGTAGCGGATTGGTTGTTTGGTTTGGATTTCTCCAAGGATTATTTGGATGCAGAGACAAACTATGGAGATTCGGAGTATGAGCGGAAAACTTTGGCCTTTTTTACCTCTACCGGAATTCCGCTTTTAGAACAATTGAACCTGAACGGAAACTTAAGGATAGAGACTGTAGAAGATTCTGGAGTTTACTCGGGTTCACAGTTGAATACAGTTAGCAAGGACGAATGGGCGGGAGCTATTGGTCTCGTTCGTGAATTTGGAAAAGAAAATCGAATCTACGGTTCTATTCGTCGCTTTTATCGCTATCCAGCAACGGACGAATACATGGATTTCGGGACCCCAGCAATTAATCAAAACCTCGAACCCGAAAACGGGTATGAATTCGAATTGGGAACGGACTGGAACCTTGACCGAATTTTCTTTAGTGGAAGAGTTTTTCGGCAGTGGATGGATGGTGAAATTATTTACGACCCTCTTGTAGGATTGTTTGGCTCCAATGTAAATTTACCAAAAAATCGTCGCATAGGCTTGGATTTTTCCATTGATTTGGAGTTCACCGAGTGGATCCGTTCAGCTGTTAGCTATGAATATGTAAAAGCTACATTCGAAGATGGTAATTATGCGGGATCTAGAGTACCCTTGGTTCCCGAAGGCTTACTTAGATTATTCCTTGAGTTGCGACCTCTTGATTCATTAAGGTTTAGCTTGGGAGGATCGTATGTGGGAGAAAGTTTTCGAGGGAGTGATTTTCCAAACAGTGAAGCCAAACTGGAAGATTATTGGTTATTTGACCTTGGTGTAGATTATCAATTATCAGAAACAGCGAGTCTTTATGGAGGAATTGATAACTTATTCGACAAAGAATACTTATCTACCGCTTTTGGAACTGGTTTGTACCCAGGTGAAGGAAGAAATGTAAGAGCCGGGTTACGCTTTTCCTTTTAAGCTTTTTTCTTTTAATTGCATTCCGGGCAGGTTCCGTAAAGCATAACCTCAAAGCCCTTAACCTTGAATCCATTTGGGACTTTAGCGGGTGGCTCATCCTCCGTGGTGTCCTCCAAGGCGAATAATTTATCGCAGGATCGGCAGGCAAAGTGAACCTTGTCCTGCCCATCGGCCCATTCGTAGCGTGGAGGTTGCCCAGGGTAGTCCACCCCGACCACTTGGTGATTTTCACTGAGAGTTTTTAAATGCCGGTAAGTAGTGGCAATTCCGAGACGGGGAATTTCTTGAATTGCAAGTTGGTGAATTTCCAAAGGAGTCAAAGGCCGACCGGCACTGCGGATTACGGAAAGGATGACAGCTCCCTGACGGGTTTGGCGTTTCACTCTTCTCGGGGTGAGATCTCGGGAAGTTTTCCCTCCTTGAGGCAGGCTATGGTTCGTTGCTTTAATTCTTTTACCTCCTTCTTGATTTCAGCAAAAGTCTTTTTTTCCATGCGGTCAATAAAGAGGACGCCGTTGAGGTGATCGACTTCGTGCTGAATGCAGCGTGCTAGTAATCCATCACATTCCAATTGATGAGCATTTCCGTCCAAGTCTTGGTAGTTTACTGAGATTCGTTCGGGCCTTGCCACCTCACCCCGAATTTGCGGAAAGGATAAGCAGCCTTCCTCGTAATAATATTGGTCGGATGGAAGGGGAAAGACTTCGGGGTTGGCCAAGGCCAATGGCATCAACAAGGAAGGAGATAGGAGCCTGCCGTCAAGGATGCAGGTCATTGGATACTCGGGGTGTTCGGGGACATCGACCACACAAAAACGGATAGCTTGACCAATTTGTTGAGCTGCGAGTCCAATCCCATCGGCTTGGTCCATTGCCAGCAACATATCTTCGGCTAGTTTGGAGAGTTCTTTGTCGAAGGCATCAACCGACGTTCCTTTTTTGTGAAGAATGGATTCGCCATATTGCATGATGCGCAGAGTCATGATCGAAATTATTTAAATTTTGGTCTTTTCTAGGTGTGGGAACATTATATGCTATTAATGAGAAATTAGGATAATGAATGTCTCTGTGTGTGGATTAGGGTAAGAAATCGTAACTTAAGTTTGAGAAAATGGAAACGTTTAACAAGGGAAAGTTGAGTAGGTCTTTGTTTCTGCCAATTTCTTTTGCAGTTGGTGTATTGGGCTTTGGTTCACCAGTTTATTTTTCAACAGTTTCAGAAATTTCTCTCTCTGACATCGGGAAGGGAACCAAAACTCTGGATCAGGAAGTTGTTCGACAGCTTAGGCAAAATAATTTGGGACCTGCTGAGATGTTGTTGCCTCTGACTACCCAAGAGAAAAGGAAAGAGTTTTCGGACATTATCAAACTAAAGAAAAAAGATTATCCTGAATTGGCGGTTTCAGGTGGTGGAAGCATCTTCGACATGCTCACCTTTAACGATTATTTCGGAGGATTGGATAAATACAATTTGGAAAGAGGTCGTTTCGAAGCGTTTTTTGTATATAACCGAGCGACTACCAGAGGCGACTTATGGGAACGTTTGCAGAAAAACAGTTCAAACGACAATGTACTTGCTGTACTAAATTCCATACCCAAGGAGGGCAGACCGGGAAATTTTTGGGCACCTCTGCTCAACGATCCCAAAGTGACTGCTTTTCCGGGTGTCAAGATGATCAAACTGAAAGGCTATCCCTTTTTTCCTGATCGTTTGGTGGTTCTTTCAGTAGGCTTGAAGACTCCAAGCGAATTGGAAGACAATCTTTCGGAGGCAATGATAAGGGATATGTGCTTGGCTAAAGCTCGTTCTTCCTTAGCCGCTTATTCTTCCGGTGCACAATTTTTTGAAGTGACGAAAGACGGTGTGGATGCGAAAGTCTCGCAGATGCAAGGCGACCTTCCGATGCCTTTCGTCGACATGCAGGATATATCACAAAGAACTGGTTTGCTGAAAGTGGGAAGAAACGATGATGGTAATTACCTCGTCATTGTAGGTGGAATACTGAATATGGGGGGAGAATTAGAAAATCATGGTCGTTGGTTACCTTATCCTATCCTTGTACCCATGATGGTTGGAACTGCGATGTCTTTGGAGAAAGAATATTACTCATCAGACGCGATGTTTGAGATAGGCAGGCTTTCTCAACAAACCTTGCAGGGTGATTATGAAGCTAAGGAAAGAGTGCGGGCTTTTTATTGGTCAGCCCATCAAATTGCCAAGAAAATGAATTTGATGCAGATGGCTGAGCTCACTCAATGCTGTCCGAGTTTGCAAAGTGTTTTTGATTTAGCGGCATTGATTCGGACTCGAAACCGTCCCGTTTCCGAGACCATTGGAAAAATCAAGTCAGTCCAAAGAGAATTGGGATTTTTGGAAATTGATAAAAGAGAAGAAGCCAGAAAGAAACTTGGTCTTCTCATGGAGGAGAAGAAGTTGGCACAGAGTAATTTCGAGAAGGAATTGCAAATTATTTATGCGGCTACTTTAATGTCCGGCAATCCAGATGGCATTTATCAGTTTGTCAAGGGATACCCGGTTTATACCAAAGACGGCGATGAAGACGCCGCAATTTCGGCTCTTCAAGATCTGAAGGTAGCCATGTCTCATGGGGAAGGAGCCGTAAAGCATTTGCTTGTTCAAAACAAGCCGATCCATAAGGTAGGTAAGTTCAACTCATTCATCGCATCCCTCTTCCCTCTTTTCGGCGGGGAAGCTTTAACCTTCCTTTCTCACCGTCATCGCGACTTGGCAATTTTATTGAAGATCGTCTTCATTACCGCAGGTTTTTTCTTTTTGCTTATTTTCATCGCAAGGTTGATTCCCAAACCAGCCTATCAACGCTCGGAAAGTCATTTGTTTCTGAGGTGGACAGGAAGATTTTCCGGCGCATTGTTATTGAGCTTGGTTTCGATTTTACTTCTTGAACCTTCTCTTTTACAAACGCCACGAGGACAGGTTTCAGTTGCCGGTTTTGATTTTGCACTTGCGAATCTTCTCGCCTATGCCAATGAGGAATCTATGGCGGATCAAAATCTAACCGTAGTCACGGCCATCATCGCAGGAGTTTTCCTTCTTATACAGGTGGTCATATTCATGATTTGTTTTTCAAGAGTTTCTCAAGTGAAAAACGAAGAAATTAATGCCGGGCTTAAGCTCGATCTACTCGATAACGAAGAAAATCTCTTCGATTTAGGCCTTTACATAGGTTTGGGAGGCACGGTTTTGTCGTTGATTTTGCTACTCGTGCTTGACGTAAAACAAGATGCCTTGATTGGTGCATACACTTCAACGCTCTTCGGCATCCTTTTCGTTGCAGCCCTGAAAATCTTCATCGTTCGCCCTTATCGAAACCATCTGATCGTTAAGCAAGCAGACGAAAAGAGACATGAATCGTAGTCTGCTCCTAGTAGTCTGCGATTTTCTTCTTCTAAGCATACTCGCTCTGGCTCGTTTCGATGTGCCGGAGGGAGCAACCATCGCTCAAGACGATCAAAAAGTAGTTTCACGCGAAGTGATAGAGCGCATATCCGACGGGGAAAATTATGACGATGTGGTTGCGGAATTGGAGGCTACTAATGAAACCCTGCTGGAAAACCTCAGCAGTGACAAAGATGCTCTCTTTGAACAAAAGATGGATCTTGAAGAACAAATTGCCCAAAGACAGAAAGAACTTGCTGAGAAGGAGCAGCAAATCAAATCCAGAGATGCGGTGATTGCCGGAAAGGAAGAGGCAATCAAAATTGCTCAGGCAGAGGCAGCTGTGCTGGAAGCCCAGAGAAAGGAAATTGAAGGCAAGCGAGAGGAACTACTTAAAGACAATGCTGCATCACAGAAGGAATTGGAGCTTCTCGCTCAAAACTTGGCGGACGCCAAAAGAAAATCCGAAGAACTTGCACAACTTAAGGAAAAGACGCAAAGAGAGACTGAATCCATGAAAGTCGAGTTGGCTGCTACTCAGGTAAAAGCCAAGGCGGATGAGAAGGCAGCAGCTGAAGCAAAGGCAATGCTTCGGGAGGAAAAAAAGAGGTCTGAGGCACTGGTTGCTTCCACTCAGATGATTGATCAGAAGATTGATTCCATCAACCAAGGACTCGAAGGGGTAGGGAAGGATCTTAAGGTTGTGGGAAAGGGTTTGGCCGGAGTAGGTGATAAGATCAGCAATGTCACCGAGGAAGTGTCCAGTGTGAAGAAAGACATGTCTCGAGTTGGCGAAGAAATGGCCGGTGTGAGAAAAACCGTGGTCGACGTCAGCGAGGAAGTTGCGGGAGTGGGAGATCAAGTCGAGTCGATCAAAAAGGAGGTGGAGGAATCTACTGCTGAACAAATCGAAACTTTCAGAAAGTTAGATGAAAGACAGGCCCGTTCCGTCAGTGAAATCTTTACCCGTTACGATGAAAACAAAATAAAGCTGGAACTGACATTTACTCACAAAGGTGGCTTCCTTGGTTCGGAAGTGAAGGATACCTTTTCTTTGGATACCATCATCATGGTTGACGGCTCGTTTGCTTATTCTCTGGTTCATGCAAAGGAAAGTCCTTTTCGACTAATTCCTAGACATCGAAATTTGGTTGAAGTTTCCGGACGAATTATAAGTCCATTGCTCAAAGCTCCCTTGTTGGTTAAGGAAGTTGCTTTCATGGATGATCCGCGAATTCTGATCGTTCCACTATACATCAGTCCAAAAACTCTGAAGGAAGAATCATTGATCAATGTTTTTGAAGCTCCTGAGAATCCTTACTTGTTTTCGGAGGCGGTTGTGATCGATGCGAAAAAAGGGAAGTTTGGACAAACCGATTTCGTTCGTGATGAAAAAGATTCAAGGTACATCAAAGTCAGCCATTCCAGCTTTGCATTCATTACAGGCGCATTCGATCCTGGAAAAGGTGATTTGGTTTTTTCACAGAGGGGTGAATTGTTGGGAATAATGGTAAACAACAATTACGCTTTTCACGTAAAGAATCTTGGAGCCCGCATTCATGCCGGTTCTCGTACCATCTTAGGGGATTCCTTTGATTCTTCCAAGACCAACGACTTGCTGGGCTCACTGGGGAAAAAATTATTTGGCTTGAGCAAAAAATTTAGATAGGTTTTGGGATTTAGAATGTCCTGATCCCGTGATTGATAACCTCTCCAATCCTTATCATTTTTCTGCTGTGACTCTTTGTCGTGAGTAATCAAGAAGGGTTTTTCAGAAACGCACTCAGGGAACGAGGCTTCTTCAAAAATGAACTTGAGTTGCCTGCTGACCGCTCTCCATGGTCATTGACGATCGTTTTCATTTTATTTGCTTACCTGCTGAGCTTCTCCGTTCGTTTGGAGTGGATTGACTTTGCCCAAGCAAACTACTTGGACAAGGAGGGAAATGTCTCTTTCATTCGTGAGGATATGGTAATGGATGGTATCGCCCTGCCAAATACTCATGATAGTTTCTATTTTGGCAGCATACTTCAAAAAGCCCATCTTGGCATGCACAAGGAAAACCATTTGATTCCCAGTCATTGGAAAAGTGGAATGATTACGGTTTTACCTTACTTTTTGCTCCAAATCTTCCCCTTTTTGACTATAGAACTTCTTCTTCTTTGGCTTCCTGTATATGTTGCCGGACTGGTTTGCATTCCCATCGTCCTGATAGGTCGTCTCTATGGTTGTTCGATTTGGGGTTTTCTGGCGGCTTGTTTGGCTGGAGTTACTCACAGTTATTACAATCGTACACTGGCCGGCTACTATGATACGGATATGTTTTCCATTACTATTCCTGCTTTTGCCCTGTATTTCTTGCTTGGTGCATCCAGAAGGGAATCAATGGGCTTTGCCTTTGCGGCGGCTCTGACGCTTTATCTATACCGATTTTTCTACGCTTCCGGACAGTCCATCACCGGGTCTTTGGTCGTCGCATTCGTTGGATATCGCATACTCTTGTTTACTTTGGATCTGTTGACGAAAAAGAAAAGTACCGAATGCAAAGTATTTTCTTCGGAAAGTACAGTCTTTACTCTGAAAGCAGGTTCTTTGGTTTCATTCGCCGGATACGCTGAATCGTGGTCAAATGGTTCCATGGTTGATACTTATCCGTTGAAATTCTTCTTGGGTCTGGTCGTGCTTTTAGGACTCTATTTGCTTTTTTGCTTTGCTCTGAAAGATCCTTTCTCCAAAACGAATCATTCAAAGGTAGACAAAATTCCTTCTGGGATAAGATCATGGATTCTTCCTTCGATATTTCTTGGTCTTCTAGGCTCTTCACTTCTCGGTAGTGATATGATTGCCAAGATTTTTGCCAAATTAGACCGTTATCGTTCTGCAGGGGAGGGTGTTGCGATGACTTCCTCAGCCAAGGGTCAAGGATACAGCCTTAGTTACCTTGATGTTTTCTCAACTGTTCGCGAGGCAAGTGACGTACCCAAGCGAACGGTTTTAAACCGAATCTTATCTGATTTTCCATCCTGCAACTGCCCTCGTTGTCTTGCTGGAGATAAGGATAAGTTCACTTTTCCAACTTCTATTCTCGGTTTATTCGGATTAATTCTGCTGATCTTTCGATATTGGGAGTTTTGTTTGATTGCTCCCTTCGTAGCCATTGCATATTACTGCTATAATGGAGATGTAGGTTTGCGTTTTACTGTTCATGTTGGAAACGTCGCAGCTATCGGAGTGGTTTTTTTGTTGTTGGTTACCGTGGGAGTTTGGATGCGAAAGTTTTTTAAAAAAAAGGAAAACCAAGAACCTTTTTCTCTATGGAAGCGCCAAGCCCTTTGGTCAACTTGGGGCATTGTGTTGGTTCTTTGCTCTTTCTTGCTTTATCCCAACCTGAAACATGCCCGCAATTACAATTCACACGTCGTTTATCCAATTAAGACGATAGAAGTTCTGGAAAAAATGAAGGAAGCGTCCAAACCGGATGATTTTGTTGTGACTTGGTGGGATTACGGTTCCGGTTGTTGGTTTTATGGCGATACTCGAACTTTCACTTCTCCAGCCAATCAGACTTTCGATAATTTCCTCACCTCCTCGATTTTACGATCAACCTCAGCCATGCAGGTAAGGAATCTTTCCCGATTGAAAACTGAGACCTTTGTACGCTTGCAAAACGAACGAGAAGAAGGAAAACAAACTTATGCCACTGCAGTGGAGGCAATCTTCAATGACGGTACCCCTGATCTTAAGTTTTACCAAGGCTTTTTGGAAGATCTCAAGAAACCCGATGCTTTGGAAGTAGTGTCCTCTCGTGATGTTTTTTTCTTCTTGCCCTACGAAATCCTTCGAATTTTCCCCACCATATTGAGCTTCAGCTCTCGTAATCTTTATTTTTCCAAGAATTTCCGAGAAAGACCTGGTAGCAACTCCAATCCACCTCTCAAAATTTTGAAAAATGGGCGAAGAGAAGGTTCGTCCCTTGTCTTTGACGACGGTTTTATTTTCGACAAGAAAGGAAATCTTAGACTGAACGCCCGCCAAAAAGGAATGATTCCTTACTCTCAACTTTGGCGGATCTCTGCTGATGGAGAACCTGCGTTTCCGGTGAGTGAACTTAAAATCAATGGCCTGAAAATTCCTGCCTATCTAGATCCTCTTTCATCAATGAGGCTTATCTTTATTGATCACATGCAACAGATGGTTTTGATTTCCTCTAAGGCTTTCAATTCTACTTTTGCCAAAAGATTTTTGATTGACGAGTTTGATAGAAAGGCATTCGAACATCCGCTTTTCGAATTTGGCGCCAGTCCAATAACACAACCTTATTTCATCCAAGCAGACTGGGTTACGCAAAAAGGATCATCTGTATTTCTCAATATGAGAGGTGGTTACCGTATCGAAGCTGATCTAAGTAGCAATTTAGTTAAATTACCATCAATGAAAAACCCAGTCCCATTTGAATTTCACCGAAATATGCATGAAGAAAAATCAGGGAAACTGACCAAGTATCCAAAAAAAGAGATCGATAATGCACGTTTTCACCTGATTCAAACAAATATACCTGTTTTTTTGGGCGAAAATCTCTATTCCGTTGCGGAAGGTGGAGAATCCGTCGAAAAAATTGCTGAAAAGTTTGGTCTTCCAGTTGAAGCTTTCGTTGATTTTTCAAGCGAACAAAGAAAGAAAATGCTTAAGCCTGATGAAGTTGTTGAAATTCCTGCCAAAGGATATGAACTAAGGCAAGCATGGTTCTTCATGGATCAGAATGCATATGACAGTTTTCTTGTGAAAGGTTTCCTCCGTGAG
>CACMZN010000049.1 GCA_902618175.1 uncultured Verrucomicrobiota bacterium | reverse complement strand
ATCCCACGAACTTATGTCCTCATTGAAAGAACTCCGGTCTCTGAAAGCTTGCGACATATTCGTTACCGCGGATACGTTCCAATCACTGATGTGACCATAGGTAGAGTTTGCTTCCGCTTGATTATCGAACCACAGATTCAGTGCGGTTTGGAAATTGGTGTCATCCAAAGCGACGAATTGACTCCAGTTATAGGTCCAGTTCGGATTAGAAGAAAAGGCTTCGTGAATTTTCCACTTATTTGTCCGTGAAAGTGATTGAGTTCCATCAAACATCTCCAAAAAGTTTTGAACTCCAGTCACATTCCAGTCTGAAATATCCTGATCAAATGAATCAGCCCACTTAAAAATTTTCTGCATACCTGTTACATTGGAAGTGTTCCACATAGAAAGAGGCTGATCAAAAGCAGATGCACCCCAGAATATTCTATTCATTTGAATAACAGAAGAGATATTCCAACTGTTGATCGGCTGGTTAAAGGAGGACGCACCGTAAAACATCTCTTTGAAATGGGTTACCTTACTTACATCCCATCCGCTAATATTTTCATTAAAATTGGTTCTATTTTTGAAAGCCTCATTCATTTTAGTTACCGCAGAGGTATTCCAGTCACGGATGTGCCCATAGGTGGCGGTGGCGGTCGCCTCGTCGGAGAACCACAAATTCACCGCGGTTTGAAAATTGGCGTCGGTCAGGGCGACCGGTACGAAGATGTCGTCCGATGGATCATTCGTCACCAAAACCGAGAAGACACGATTCATGCTGGCGTTGTGTTCGTCTCTCGTTTCCACTTGGATGAGATATTTTCTTGCATCGGACTCGTAGTCAAAGGAGACGGCGCTTCTTAGAATACCATCATGTGAAAGGGTAAAGGATTCATTGCCAGAGACAATGGAGTTGATTCCATCCACCAAGAGACTTTCGGGCCCGCCAAAGGAATCGCCTGAGTTATGATTGACTGAGAAATTCCCATGAGAATCCTCAAACAGAATATCCAGATCCCCATCGAGGTCAAAGTCAACCAGATGCACCGAGATGGTTCCGTTTTTGAGGGAATAGGACAGAATGGAGTCGGCGTCGGAATCAGTGGCGACGAACTGACCCACTATCGTGCCTACGGGTTCGTTTTCGCCAAGGGCGAGGGGAGCTGTGGATCTCAGTTCAACAGGGGGGGAATTTTCCACTTCATCAAGGAGTACGATCGAGAAAATCTCTTCCGTCGCGGCTCCTTTTTCATCCTTTGCCTGTACTCGTAGGGAATAGCCGGTGGGATCGCTTTCGTAATCGAAGAGAACGGCGGTCTTGAGGGTGCCGTTGGATTCAAGAGTAAAGAGCTCGTAGTCCGTCGAACCGTAACCATCAACGAATGAATAGGAGACTATGGAATTCGCATCGGGATCGACGGCGGAAAAGACACCAATGGAAGTGCCGATGGGTTGGTTTTCCTTAAGTCCGGTTGAATGGAAGACGAGAAACGCGGGCGGTCGATTGGGGTTGTTTCCAACAAGCAGAGGATCGGTATTGGCATTGACTTCCACCAGATCGGAATAGCCGTCCCCGTCGCTATCCGCAAGCAATGGATTGGTGCCCAGAGTGACTTCCTCTCCATCAGTGAGTCCGTCCGCGTCAGTATCCGCCAAGGTCTTATCCGTTCCCAGGACCGCTTCCTGCGAATCGGGCAAGCCATCCCCGTCCTGATCAAGGGGAGGCAGTTGTCCGATGAAACCGGCAAAGTTCTTGAAATCAGGTAGGTTTACCATCGACAAACCGTTGAGATCTTCGACGGCGGAAAACTGGGCATAGGCGGAGGAATTGGAATCCCCGGCCAATCCGGCGAAGGTTTCCGGACCAATGGAGTAGTCCGTGCTGTTGCGGTTGGCGGACAAACTTGAAAACAAGCCAATGCAAAGTACGGGTAGAAGTATGCTTGTTCGGTTCACGGTATTGACTCGTTCGGTGCTGGTATTGATGAATCCTATGGTTGAAAAATCAAAAAATCAAGGGTTTGTTCTTAGGGATTTACTCGGCGATCAGGTAGGCAGAGAAGGCGGATCCGGCGTTGTAGTTGTTGGTTACCTGTAGCAAGTCTTTATTTTTTACCCAAAAAATCCGATTTCGAACAAAAATCCAGAGGTTTTCGGATTTTTGTCGAGTATCGAACGAAATTCATTGAATTTTAGCCGAAATCGGGGGTGATCTCGACCTTTTCACCCGGTTTGACCTCGTACTTGCCCCCCTGGTCTGGGTCCTCATCGTTGCGGTAGACCTGAACCGTGAGCGTGGTGTTCTTGCGGGTGGGCGACCAGGCCCATTTTCCGATTTCCACAAAATTCATGGGCACGCCCTCGTCCCAGCTCAAGCCGGGCCCTTCGCCCCGGAGAAAGGGTTTGTTTCCGATCCCGATCATGACGTTTGCCACCACCGAGGTGACTCCGCCCGGTTTGGGCTTGGGAGCTTCCTCTTTTTTGGGTTCGGGGGGCGGAGTGGTGGATTCACCCGCGAGCAGGGCATCGACTTTGCGCAGGGTCTCCGCGGGATCGGGCAGGCCAAGATCGAGTTCTCCGGACTCCACGGGTTCCTCCTCTTCGCCCAAATCGGCCTCCTCTCCATTCTCGTCGGCGGCTTCTGCGGGAAGCATCTCCTCTTCTTCGGGTTCTTCCTCGGGCTCGCTTTCCGTATCCGAATCCTCGGTTTCCTCCAAATCGTCCCCGACGTCCTCGACAGTCTCTACGGAGTCTTCGTCATTCGGTTCCACCTGCAAATCCTCGTCCACAGCGGGTTCGTAGACTTCCTCCTCGTCGGAATCTTCTTCTGAAGGTTCGCCGGGTTCTTCCGTATCCTCTTCCTTTGGGTCGTCCGAAACATCCGGGGATTCCGTTTCCTCGGGTTCGTCCTCCTCTTCCTCCGCAATTTCTTCCTCTTCGGGTTCGGGCTCGGGTTCAGGTTCGGGAACACTTGCAACCATCTCAGGTGGTTGAGAAGCGGGAGCGGGTGCAGGAAATTCGGTGGGAAGTTCGGAAACCGAGGATTGGAGGGAATCGAGTTGTTGGCCGAGGGATTTCAGGGCGGAGGCGAGTTTGGAGATGGCGTCGTTGGCCTGGGCGATCCCGGGGTCGGGTTCGGGCAACAGGGGAGTCTGCTCGAAGAGTTCCTCCAGTCGTTTGAATTTGAGAATGAGTTCTTCCTTGGTTTTTTCCAGTTCGGTGGAAAATTCCTTTAGAGACCGATTGTCGGCTACGTTTTTAGAATCGGAGATGATTTTGTCGACGACGGTGGGAACCTTGTCGACTTTCACCGCCAATGCTTCCATTTCCCCACGCATTTCCTTGAGGTCGAAGTAGGCTTTTCGGAGCAATTCGTCGTCTTTGCGGTTGACCGGATCAAAGACCAAATAAAAGAACCGATCGAAGAGATGGGGTAGAAAGACGAGAATGGAGGCCAAGGCCGTACCCAATACGCAGGTGACGATCTGCCATTGGCCAAGAATGCCGGTTTCCTGCAGGTGCAGGTAGGAAAATCCAAGGACCAAAAGAAAAATGAAGAGGGCTGAGAAGTAGAACGGCCACTTCACCACTCCATCCTGGGCATCATCTTGTTCACCATACTCCATGTCCTTTCGTTCATGGTGAATTTCAGCCAAAGAAACAATCGAAAAATCGTGGATTTTCTTTTTGGACTACTTCCTAGTACGTTCCGGAAAGCCGACCTTGCGGTAGACCTTGGACAAATTCTTATTTGCTCGTTTCTGAGCGGCTTCCGCTCCCCGGGAAAGAATGGATTTCAAATATTCCCGATCTGCAATGAGTTCCTGGTAACGGGTACGGATGGGGGCGAGAGTTTCGGAAACAAGTTCGGTGAGTTCGCTCTTGAGTTCACCGTATCCTTTGCCGGAGAAGTGATCCTCGAGTTCGGGAACGGGCCGTCCAGAGAGTCCGGAATGTATGATCAGCAGGTTGGATATTCCTGGTTTGTCCGAGTTGGCTCGGATTTCCGACTCGGAATCGGTCACCGCGGAGGCGATCTTCTTACGGATCTGGTCGGGTTCGTCGAGGATGAAGAGGGTAGCACGGTGGTGGTCGTCGGATTTGGACATCTTGCGGGTGGGATCGGCAAGGGACATGATGCGGGATCCGGTCTTGGGGACATAGGGTTCGGGAATGACGAAAGTTTTGGAATATTGATGATTGAAGCGCTGGGCGAGATCGCGGCAGAGTTCGAGATGTTGGCGCTGGTCCTCGCCCACGGGGACCAGGTCAGCGTTATAAAGCAGAATGTCCGCGGCCATCAGCACTGGATAACAAAGCAGACCGGCGTTAATCGAGGCTTGAGCCCGGGCGCCTTCGTGGGAAAACTTGATCTCGCCGTCGGTAGATTCGGTCTCAGCGGTCTTGAAGCCGAGTTTGGCGACCTTGTCTTTGAACTGGGTCATTCGCTGGAGTTCTCCTACGGGGGTCAGGCAGGTGAGTACCCAGGCGAGTTCGGTGTGTCCGACAACATGGGACTGAGCGAACTGGTGACATTTGTCGGGATCGAGACCGCAGGCGACGTACTGGGCCACGCATTGAAACACATTCTGTCGGAGAACCGCGGGCTGGGGGGGAGTCGTGATGGCGTGCAGATCGACGATTCCAAAATAGCATTCGTGCCGCTGGAGCATATCCGCCCAATTGCGGACGGCTCCCAAGTAGTTACCGATGGTCAGCATGCCCGTGGGTTGAGCGCACGTCAATATGACTGGTTTTGGTTTGCTCAATGAATCATTGTCCTTCATTGTAGTTTGCATCTTTTGGGGAATTAAGACATTGTCTTATCTCAGATCGGATAATTTAACGAATCTAAAATATCAAACCTCCACTTCACATGAGCACGGAACAGAAACTCTCCATCGAGGATGACCTGAAGGATCTCCTCAAACGCTGTCCGCCGGGCACTTACGAAGCAGCCTTGGCATTTCACGTAAGCAAGGACACCACGCAAGTGGAGAGAATCGTGATGGGTATCATTGACCGACATCTCGAGCCAGACCAGCGCGACATACTTGCGCGCAGCAACGACTCGCTACGAATGTATGAGGATTTGGGCATGGATTCCCTGACAATGTTGGAAATCGTGATGTTGGTCGAGCAAACCCTGAAAGTTAGCATTGAAAACGAGGAATTGCGAGATCTGCGTACCTTGGGGGACGTCAAGGCATACTTGGAAGCAAAGGCGAAGGGTGAACCTCCTCCTTCCCGGGCACAAACCTATCGGATCGAGGAAATTGCTTCGCTGATGCCGCATAGGGAACCCTTCCTGTTCTTGGATTCGGTGAAAGTGAATGAGGATCTGGCCTCTGCAACTTACAGGATATCCGGTCAGGAATACTTTTTGGACGGTCATTTCAAAAACAATCCGGTTTTTCCCGCTTCCATCATGATTGAGGCATTAGGTCAGTTGTGCGTTTTCTTTCTGCTCAAGGGTAAACACGAGTCTCTGGTAGGCAAAGTTGATCCCAATACCATTTTCTTCACTTCTTGCGACGGTGTGAAATGTCGACGCATCTGCAAGCCCGGAGACTCTTTAAACATGAAAATTCGGGTTTCCCGCATCAGGCATCCGTTGGCTTGTTTTCAGGGTGAGATCATGGTGAATTCGGAAAAGACCGCCACTGCGGAGGAAATCAAGTTGGCTTTTGACTACTATCCGGTCATTGAGGGAGAAGCTTCCTTGGAAGCTGTTTCCATTCCCTCCAATGGGAATGGAAATGGACTGCATGAGGATGGTGAGGGAAGAAACGGAATTCCGAAAAAAGAAGAGGAAATTCCCACCAGATTCGTCAAGTATACACCTGACAATTGAATTTCCGAATTTTCCGTCAATCTTTGTTGAAATTTGGAAAAAGTAGCCTTTCTCTACGCCACTTTTCCCCGACCGACCGAAACCTTCGTCCGTCGCGAATTACGGGCATTTGATGAATTGGGCTTTCACCCCATCGCCTATTCGTTGTGGGGCGGAGAAGGCAATTGGGAAAAACGAAAAATCATTCTTTTTCCTAAATTCAGACTTCTTCAGCTTTTTTACTGGTTACCATACTGGGGATTTCTCAAACCCCGGGAATTTCGTGAGGTGTTGACTTTTTTATGGAATCGTCCGTGTCCCAATCTGCAAAATTTCAACGAGACTTTTCTGGGCTTGGGATTTGCCTTGGTCGAGGCTCTGGCATTCAGAAAGAAAAAGTATGATTTGATTCACGGAGTCTGGGCAACGATGCCGGCCACGGCTGCTTTTGCGCTGCATAGGTTGACTGGGATTCCTTATTCCATGGATTCGCATGCGTATGATTTGTTCCGCAAAGGGGGAGATTGGTTGCTGGAGCTAAAACTCAGGTATACGGCTTTTGTTCGTACTTCTTCGGAATCCTCGGTAAGAAGATTGGAATCCTTGGGGGTGGAAGGAGACAAGATCCAATTGATTCGGAGAGGGTTGGAATCCTGGACGAAACGTTCATCGTTTGAAGTAAGTCCGGGCAATGAGCCGCTCCGTATGCTTAGCGTGGGCCGATTGGTTCCTAAAAAGGGATATTTTCATACTCTTCGAATCGCCGAGATTTTGGTTCGAAATCGGATTTCATTTGAATGGAAGATCATAGGTTCCGGCATTCTGGAAAAACAATTGAAAGAGGAAATCAAGAGAAAAGGCTTGGAAAATTGGGTTCATTTACTTGGTTTTAGAATGGAAGAAGAGGTACGCGAAACCTGTCTGCAAAGCGATGTCTTGGTTTTTACCGGTATCATAGACGAATGTGGAGACCGGGATGGCATTCCCAACATCGTACCAGAGGCGATGGAAACCGGATGCTTGATCCTTTCTTCCCAAGTGGCTGGGGCTTCCGAAGCCTTCATTGACGAGGTATCTGGTTTTTCCCTTAATCCGAAGAACCCCCATGGATGGGTAGAAATCTTATCCGACTTTAAGAATAATCCATCGAATTATCTGTCGATCAGAAAAAATGCGATCAAGCATGCCAGAGAACATTTCGACGTCAGAAAAACAGTGAGAAAACTTTATTCTTCGATTCAACGCGTTCCTGATGCAGATGGCTGAATCCGATCCTCCGACCATCAGCCTGTTGATATCGGCGTATGATCAGATTGAGCATACCAAACGCTGTTTGCAGCACTTGAACAAAACATTGCAGGGAAAGATACACTACGAGGTTTTGGTTATAGATGACGGAAGTACGGACGGCACGCAGGCTTGGTTGAGGAGTCTTAAAGACCCGTGTAAGGTTTTTTTCAATCGGAAAAACGTGGGCTTTGCCAAAAGCAACAATGTATTGGCTGCGGAAGCAAAGGGTGAATTCTTGTGTTTTCTCAACAACGATGTTTTCGTTGAAGGTGACTGGTTGCTCCCCCTGGTGGAGGTCTTCAGGAAAAAGAAAAAGGTTGGAATGGTGGGAAACGTTCAAAAAATATGGAATTCCTCACGGTATGATCATATGGGTGTGGTCTTTGCCCCGGAAGGAAATCCCAGACATTTTGGACAAGGATTCTGGCACAGACCTTTCAAGGGGGAAGTGAGAAGCTGGAGTGCGGTTACCGCAGCTTGCTGCGTGACCAGAAGAGAACTCTTCCTTGAATTGGGAGGATTTGACGAGATTTTTCTAAATGGATGCGAGGACATCGATCTCTGCCTACGGATGAATCAATCGGGACTTTCCAACTTCGTCGTCCACGACAGTGTGGTCCGTCACGTTAAGGGTGCCAGCGAAGGCCGTAAGAAATTCAACGACAGGAATGCCTCGCTTCTTGCCGACAGATGGAAGAGATTGATTCAGACAAATCAATCAATAAGAGATCAAAAACTTCACGCATACACCTATTTTCATCGTGGTCTATCAAGACCTTGGTCGATTAATTTTGGAAAGTGGATGGATTCCATGCGTATACTTATTGGTATAAGGGAACTCTAAGGAAATCAGATTTTGGATGCCGCATAAGTCAACGCTTCTTCGATTTGATCCAGGTCCTGCTCGGTGTGAGCAGCGGAAATGGCAGTCCGGATCAGATCTTTTCCTGGAGGCACTCCCGGAGCAATCGAGATAATTGAATAAATTCCTTTTTCCATGAGCGCTTTCCAAAAGAAATAAACTTTTTCCTTTTCTCCCAATACGATGGGAATGGCTGGGGTTTCACTTTCCCAGGTATCCAAAGCTAGGTTTTTGAGGATGCTACGGTACCGACTGAGGTTTTTGCTCAGCTTTTCCCTATGTTCGGTTTCGGTTTGTATGATTTCGAGAGCGGCTTCGGCGCATTTGCAGGAAGCAGGCGAGAGGGCGGCGGAAAAAATGGTCTGCTTGGAATGACTCCTCATGTATTCGATCGCATCCTCAGAAGATGCGACGAAACCACCTGCTCCAGCCAGCGATTTTGAGAAACTCCCACTCAGGACGTCGACTTCTTTGGTGAGGTCAAAATGATCTGCCGTCCCCCTTCCTTGGTTTCCCAGTACTCCAAATCCATGGGCATCGTCCAAAATGATAAACGCTTGGTGGGATTTTCCCAACTCCACGAAATCAGGCAATTTGGCAATGTGTCCTTCCATGGAATAAACCCCTTCCAAAACGAAGAGCTTGGTCGTTTCTTCCTCTTCTTCACGGAGAATTTCACTCAGGTGAGCAGGGTTGTTATGAGAAAATCTTTCGCATCTCGCCCCGCTGAGCTTGATTCCGCTCCAGAGGGAAGAATGAAGATTCTTATCGGCAAAGATGACGTCTTTGCGCTCGGCGAATCCAGTCACAGAGGATGCGCAACCAAGGTAACCGGCGGAGAAAACATGACACGCTTCCTTACCCAGAAAGGCTGCAAGTTTCTCCTCAAGTTCTTGGTGAAAGATTCTTCCTCCGTTTGCCAAACGGGCTCCGGTTGTACTGGAACCCCATTCCTCAATTGCTTTTTTTCCATATTCCTTGATCTTGGGATGTTGAGAAAGTCCAAGGTAGTCGTTGCTTGAAAGCATGACGTATTCTCTTCCATCCTTGTAAACGCGCGTTCCCTGCTGTTTCTCGAAAATATGATAATAAGTATCGTATTTCAATCGCAGGCGAGTGGAGTCATCCTCGGCAATACGATTCCAAATGGGACTTTTTCGAGTTTTTAAAAAAGGAAAAACCATACATTCATCTTAGCCCGTTGGCTTAAAGGCTTAAAGATAAAAAAAAGTGATTCTTGGTCCCGATGGAACAAGGAAAATATCAATTTGCGCGAAAGATCACTCTGTTCGTTTGATGACGTGAAATCCAAAACCGGTTTCCACCACTTCGGAAACATCTCCTATTTTAAGAGCAAAGGCAGCTTCTGAAAAAGGTTTGGCCATGACTTCGAATTTGAACTTGCCCAGATCCCCTCCCTTGGACTTCGAGGGACCATCTGAATGCTTCCGAGCCAGATTGGCAAAATCTTGACCTTGTTCAACGATTAGGTTTCGGATTCGTTCCGCCTCTGCTTTGGCTTCATCCTTGGTACGTGAGATTTGTTGATCGGCTCGATCCGCGCCCTTGTAGGATATCAGGATGTGGGATGCCTTTACCTCAGTTGGTTTTTCCGATTCCTCGGATTCCTTGGTTTTTACAAAATCCTTTCTTTCCAACCTTATCTTTTCATACACTTCATTGGATATGACATAATACCAGCCTGCTAGGTTTTCATTCAATTCATCTACACGCTTTTGAGCATCCGCCAGTTTTTCGTCGAATTCTTTCTGTTTGTTTGCATTGGATGCTTTGATGCGGGCAATTTCTGCTTCCCGTTCGGCTTGCTCCTTAACCATGGAATCAACTTTCTGAGTTGAATTGTCATCCACCTCAACGG
>CACMZN010000048.1 GCA_902618175.1 uncultured Verrucomicrobiota bacterium | reverse complement strand
TGAGGGGATATGGTCAAAAAGATCCTCTGAGCGAATATAAGAGCGAGGCTTTCCGGGCTTTTGAAGAGATGATGAAGGCGATGCGTTCGGATGTATGTACCGGAATGTTCCGGTCTTCCACAAACCTTGCAGCCTTTGAAAACATGCTCTCTTCTTTATCTGGTCTCGCCAAGACGACTGGACCAGATTCGGTCGGATCTGGTGGTTTTTCTAACTTTTCAGGACCTACTCAGGGAAGTGGTGCTCCACAACCTTCAAAAGCACCCGAATTACCACCAGTTGCCGTACCTGTAGTGAGAGATGCTCCCAAGGTTGGGCGCAATCACCCTTGTCCATGCGGAAGCGGAAAGAAATACAAAAAATGTTGTGGCGCTGGGGTCGTTGCCTAAGTATTCATAGAACGAGCCAGTTCACGCCATATGGATGGTGCAATTTCCTCGGGACGAAGATTCTTCGGCAAATTCATTTGATCAATCCAATCGAGAAGTTCTTTGCGGTGTTTTGTTTTCTCTTGTTTTGCCAACGAACCAATTTGTTTTCTCCGCTGCGTGAAAATTCTCCTTGTGAGACTGCGAGCAGCAGATGAAAAAAGGAATGGTTTTTCTCTCCGATCCATTCGTATGAGAATCGAGTCCACGGCAGGGGCAGGGTAAAAGCACTGTCGGGGAACTTGATGAGTTTGTCGTGGAGCAAACACTCCATCCAGAAAAATGCTCAAGGCATTGCATTTCTTGGCATTATGCATTGAACAAATTCTTTCAGCCGCTTCCTTTTGCAGCATGAGAATCATCCTTTCTGGTATTCTCTCGGTGGCAAGAAGCGCTTCCAGCCAAGGCGAGGAGATGGCATAGGGAAGATTGGCCACCACCATATAATCGAGGGTGTCTGCGGGAAGAGATCCAATTGGATTCCTTACGGCGTCGGCTCGCGTAAGGAAAAGTTTTTTTTGCCTAATGAAATCTTGAAATCTGACCTTAAGATAAGAGTAGAGGTTGTAGTCAAATTCTACCGCATGAACGGTTTGACCATTTTCCAAAAGTTGCTGGGTCAAGGTTCCCAAACCAGGTCCAATCTCAACGATTTGCAGGTCTGCTTCGAGTTCTGACATGGCGATGGATTTTTTGACCAGGTTTCCATCAATGAGAAAATTTTGGCCCAGTTTTTTCTTAGGTCGATGACTAATCGATTTGAGAACTTCAGTTGTTTCGGATGGGGAAAGCGGCATTTATCGAAAATGGATCTTGGATAACTCCCGTCTTAGTCGGAATGTTTCATTTCGTTCACGAACAATTCAGGGTCATTAGATCTCATCAAGGCTTCTCCGCATAATACTGCATCCGCACCTGCTTCTCTGACTCGCCATGCGTCTTGTGGTCGAAGAATTCCACTTTCACTGACTTTCAGAATTTCATCTGGAATCTTGGGGAAAAGATTTTCCGTGATCGCCAAATCAGTTGTGAATCGTCTGAGGTCCCGGTTGTTGACTCCAAGAATTTCCGGATCATGGCGAAGCGCTTTTTCGATTTCTTCTTCCGTGTGAATTTCGTAGAGACAGTCAAGTCCGGCATGATCTGCCGAGTTTCTTAGAATTTTAAGTTCTTCATCGTCGAGGGCTCTGACGATCAATAGGATCGCTGAAGCTCCCGCCTCCACCGCCTCGAGAACTTGAATGGGATCCACAATGAAATCTTTGCGCAAGGTGGGTAAGCTTAATTGATGTTGGCAAAGAAAATCGTTCACTTCCCAGAGATCTTCCAAGTTTCCTCCGAAAAACTTTTCATCAGTTAGAATTGATAAGGCGTCGACTCCGGCATTGAAGTAGGCTCGCGACTGTTCCATTGCGGAAACATTTTCAGCAATTGTTCCAGCAGACGGAGATTTTCTCTTGATCTCCGCTATGACCGCCAATTCCATGGGATCAGCCAAAACCTCACGGAAAGTTCCTCTTGGACGCATACGATCTCCTGTTTTCATAAGTTCTCTTTCGCTTACAGGACGAGAACGCAATGAAACTTCCCTCCGCTTCCATTCCATGATTTCGGCTAATTTATCCATGAGGGAAAAAAGATTTGATTCGATTTTAGGAGAATGATTTGCATCCGATGCATTCCTTTCTCACAATGCGGATAGGTGAGCGAAATACAACGACTAAGAGAAATCGTATCGAAACTGCGGGCTCCAGGAGGCTGTCCTTGGGATCAAAAGCAAACCCATCATTCCCTTGCGGCTTGCTTGATCGAGGAAACATCCGAGACATTGGAGGCAATTGATAACCACGACTATGAATTGATGAAAGAGGAACTGGGAGATCTATTGCTGCAAATTGTTTTTCATTCTCTATTGGCCGAGGAAAAATCCAAATTTGATCTCGAAGATGTTGCCAGGGGGATCAAACGGAAATTAATTCGGAGACATCCCCATGTTTTTGATCATGAAAATGGTCGTTTGACTTCCGCAGAAGAAGTCTCGAAACAATGGGAGAAAATAAAGGCACAAGAAAAAAAGGATATGGGATTCACCGATTCCAAAAATTCAATATTCAAAAATTTACCCCCTCTTTTACCCGCCTTGCTTTATGCAAATGAGATTTACAAGCAGGCAAAAAAAGCGAAATTACAAAATGCCGGCGATTGGGATGCGGAAGGATTGAAGAGAAAACTACCAAACCTAAATGAAGAAGAAGCGGGGAAAGCCTTGTTTGAGTTGGTTGGGGCCTGCAGAGAAGCAAAGATTGATCCTGAATCGGCGCTTAGACGATTTGCTTCCAGGCAGGTTGAAAAATTGGATCGCGAGGTGAAAAAAAATTGATTTTCAATTTTACAGTGAGTGAACCGACAGAAAAGATTTATTTAAATCAGGAAGGAGAAGATTTTCAGTTGGAGTGTCTATTTCGACGCTCGAGTAGAGCCCGATACATTAGCTTGCGATTAATTGAGGAGAAGAAGGCTATCCTGACTTTGCCGAATTGGGCTACTCTTTCGGAAGGCAGAAACTTCATACAAAAAAAAGAGAATTGGATTCGAAGAAACTCAGATAATTATCCGATTACAGAGAAGTTGTCCTCTTATTTTTCTGCTGGAGCGAAAATTTGGTTGGACGAGAAGCCCAGAACCTTGAAATGGGAATTCGGACAGGGATCTCATGGATACGAACAAAGAATTGATCAGGAACAGGTGATGCTTTTTCTTTCGGATCATATGAAAATGGAATTTGGCTTGCATTCGCATCTTTTGGGCTTGGCCAAGAAATTCCTGCCCGATAGGCTTGAAAACTGCCAAGCAAACCTACGGTATAGAAGCAAAAAATGTAGGGTGGGCAATCAAAAGAGCCGTTGGGGATCATGTTCAACCAACGGTACTATTTGCTTAAACTGGAGAGTTTTGCTTCTTCCTTATCCACTTGGAAATTACGTCATATATCATGAAATTGCTCACTTAAAGGAAATGAATCATTCCAAGAAATTCTGGGATTTCTTGAATTATTTGTGCCCGAATGCACGAAAGTTGGATAAGGAATTAACAGAAGTCGGAAGGCTTTTGATTCGATTGGGACACAACTGCAAGTAAAGCGTAAACTAGTGATGCGGACCCAATTCCCATGCGGTGCGTCCACCCATTGCTCTTAGGTAAGGAAGAGCATCACCTTCATCTTCGGCAACATCTGCTGGAGTGATGCCGTCTTCTCCATAACGGGAATTTACTTTAAGACCTAATGACAATGCTTTTCGAACCATGCTTTTTTTTCCTGAAAAAGCAGCTCCGTGCATGAGAGTATACCCATCTTTCGCGGTCAAGGTTGGGTTTGCGTTTCTTGCAAGTAGGAAATCAACCATCTCCTCCTGACCAGCAACCATGGCGATTAGTAGAGGTGTGGCCCCAAATGAGTCCGGTTGATTTATCTCATAGCCTTCCTTCAAAAGTCTTTTCACAAGTTTTAAGTCGCCTAATCCAGCGGCTACGTGAAAAGGATTCTGGTTGTCTACCCCAATCTCGGTCAGGAGTTCGGCGATTTCGCGATGTCCGCCTGCTGCAGCCAAGTCAAGCAGGTTTGTTCCATGGGCATCTTTGGCATGCGGATCGGCCGAGAGTGCAAAGAGAATTTCCAACAAATCTTTTTCACCTCTCAATGCCGCTGTCATTCCTGGAGTTTCTCCTTCGTCGGTTGAGGCATCCACGTCTGCGCCATCTTCGAGCAAAATTTCAGCGCATTCCATGTTTCTACCCCATATAGCGCTATGTAGCGGAGTCGAGTCATGCCTGCCTCGCGCATTCGGATCACCACCATTTCTCAATAAGTAATCCACAAATCGGGCGTTGCCTTTGTATGCCGCGTAATGAAGCGGACTGTGACCGAATCGATCGTTTGCATTAATCAGGGCACCTTTGGAAACAGCCTCCACCAAAGCATTGAAATCCTGCTGTGCAATTGCCTGAAAAAGTTCTTCGTTGCGGCGCTCCAACAACTCATGTCCAAGATGTTCGAAAATCATATTCCAGCCATGTATGCGAGAATCCCGGAGTTTTAAATTATTTTCCAGACGACCTTCGAGAAAGAAGGAAGAGAAGCTTGAGAAATCATCAATTACATTCAAGGATTTCAATTGTTCGAAAGAAAGAAAGTTTGACTTTCTTAGAGACTTGGTTGCGGGAGGAATCTGCAGATCAAGTGCGAAAAAATGTTCTTCCAAGAGTCTCCTTCGCTTCGCAGCCAAGGGCACAATTGGTCGATTTGCGTTGATTTCCCTGTATAACCCAGGTGTTGTGAACCAAAGAGATTCTTGGTCTTCGCTTATTATCAAGTCGTTTGAATCGAGTAAAGTGTTGAGAGAATTTGCGGAATTCAGTCCTGCGAAGAGTTGTTTCAATTGAAATGCGTCGGAGATGCTCATTCCCCAAGCCAGACTTGGATTGAATTCTATGTTTTGTGACTGCTCATTGCCGGAAGACAAGATCAAACGAGGTTGGAATGAGCCGCCGGCAAGGACGAAATCCCCACTGGGAAACTGAAGTAACTCAGCAGTTGAAGTTTCAAAGCCAGGTAAGATCGATTCCTTTTTGATTCTGCCGTTTGACAAGCTACGAAGAAAATGATCCAACAATTCACCGATCATCATGCGGAAATCGTTTCCGGGAATACTCAGTCTAGCCACCATGGGAAGATCCCCGGGTATCGCATCAAGCAAGGGGAGGGCGGGGACTTTTGATGGATTGGACTTGGTTTGTGAAGAATAATCAATGACGGACAACTTAATATTGCCAAGCGAAGAATGAGCATGAAGCCCAATTGATCTATGAATGAACTTATCAATCAAAGGTTGCAACGCACCTAACCAAAAATTTTCCAAGTCGGGTATGAGATTATCAATTGTTTGCGCAAAACCGGTACCATCCAAGTAAAGCGACAGGTCGGAAGTTTGTCCAAAATGCAATGCCAGCGATTCGGGCATCGTCAGGGGATTTGGTTTTGAAAAAAAAGACTCATGGAGTTGATCCATAATTAGGTCCACATAACCAGAACTCAGGTTTTTCGAAGGCGGTATGATGCCCATAACATAAAAAATTCTGCCCTTTCTGCCCAATTCGTAAGGAGAATTTTCTCCACCGAAGCGAATGAACTTACTCGATTTAGAAGGAAGTCCATGGGAATCCGCAAAAGAACGAATTTTCTGGTCTATTCTTTCCATGTCGGAAACCATGGCGATTACTCCAAAAACAGGGGTGGGAATTGAACGGTGTTCAATCCTTGCAAAAAATTGCAAAGGAATCTTGAAATTTAACCCACTAGCATTCACATCAATCAACAACTCATGCAATTCCGGGTTATTAAGGGCAAAATTCTGAAGCATGGGAGACCATGTTCTACTTTGCAAAAACCCAGATTTTTCGACTAAATTTGATGCTCTGACCGATAGGACCAAAAAAGAATCTTGCGGAACATGCTTGCTTGATACAGGCAGAGCGAAAAGAGGCGAACTCCAAGAACAAATGAAAAGATGAAGTAAAAGGGATATTCTAATATAGATGGAAATCGAATTTGTCATACATTAAGATTCAAGCTAATTTCAATAGTTTCCAGGTCAAATTATCTTTCGCTCAAAATATTCAAAGAATCTCTCAAATAACAAATAATCAAAATGTTTACTGGAATTGTAGAAAATGTAGGAAAAGTTGCTTCTTTGCGAGAAGGGAATGACTCCTGGCTCATGGAATTGGTTCATCCTTTCGAATCCTTTGATGGACTTGAACAGGGCGCAAGTTTGTCGGTAAATGGATGTTGCCTGACTTTGAAGGAACAGGTTTCAACCAATCAATTAGTTTCCTTTGATTTGCTGGATGAAACGATTCAACGCACAAACTTGGGAAACCTTCAACCAGGACAAAAGGTTAATTTGGAAAGATCCCTCCCAGCCAATGGCAGACTGGGTGGACATTTTGTTTCCGGACATGTGGACGCATGCGGAGAAGTGTTGATTTTTGAGGAAAGGGGAAAAAACTTTTATCTTCAAGTCAAGATACCATCGGAATATTCCCGTTACTTGGTAGACAAGGGATGCATAGCCCTAGACGGATGCTCGTTGACGGTTTGTGAAGTTGAGGAAGATTCCTTTGCCGTTTGGCTGATTCCCCACACTTTGACAAAGACCAACTTGGTTAACCGAAATGTAGGAGATCGACTGAACCTTGAATTTGATCTGCTTGCCAAATACGTCGAGAAATTTGCTCTACCCAATGTCAATCGACGACCTTTGAAATGAAAATTGAAGAAGCTACTTATGCTCTTCTTGAAGAACTGAAGCGTTTGCGATCGGAAGGATTGAAAGAGATCTACTTTGATGAGAAGAACGTTCTAGCATTGGAAAAAGCTATGAATTCTCGTGAATCAGATCATTCTGAAAACTTAGTTTCTATATTAGAAGGGAAGGGCAGACATTCTCTTGCTTCAAGCGAGTCTTTCAATCTCTCCTCATCATTGGGCGATAGTAAGCATGCAGAAAATCCGCCTTCTGAAGAGATTAGACAAAAGGGCAGGAATTCGAGTTTTCCCTCAGCTCCCAAATTAGAGCTTCCTGAAGGGGGCAAGGCAGAAAAATGGAATTGGCTCAAAGACCGGGTGATGAGTTGCGAAACCTGCAAGCAACAGCTCAATCCGAATGCAAAAGTGGTTTATGGAGTTGGTAATTTGGATGCGGAAATCTTTTTTTGTGGAGAGGCTCCCGGAGCTGAAGAGGAACAAAAGGGTGAGCCTTTTGTCGGACCAGCTGGAAATTTACTTGATCGGATAATTGAGGCCATGGGTATCTCAAGAGATTCAGTATATCTGGGAAACATTCTGAATTGGCGTCCACAGCACTCACAAGCTTATGGAAATCGACCGCCCACAATAGATGAAATGGAATTTTGCATTCCCTACCTGATGGCGCAAATTCAAATCATACGGCCCAAGGTGGTGGTTGCTCTCGGTAAAACTGCAACTGATGGTTTGCTTGGTCATAATCCCAAGCGTCGACTTTCGGATTGCCGAGGAAGATGGAACGACTTGGAGGGGATTCCACTAATGGTTACCTACCATCCCTCCTATCTGCTGCATAATCCAAGTAAAATGAGCAAAAGGAAGGTTTGGGAAGATATGTTGATGGTCATGGAGAAGTTGGAAATGCCCATTAGCCAAAAGCAAAAAGATTACTTTATTTGATCTCACCATGAGGGGAGAAAAGACCTTGTTGGTTTTGGCGGGTAATCCTCCATCGCAAGAATTAATTAAATGGAGATTCGATGATTGCGATTTCTCGGTTGCAGTAGACGGCGGTTGTCATTCATTCGAGAATGCAGGTTTGCTTCCGGATGTTCTGATTGGAGATGGTGATTCCTTTTGCAAGTATGAAGAATTTTCCCGAATAAACCCTACTGTTCAAGTCCACAAAATTCAAGATCAGGAAACGACTGATCTCGAGAAATCTCTTCAATGGTTGGAGTCTAATACCCAAACAAATGAAATAGTGATTCTAGGAGGACTCGGAAACAGTTCTGATCACTTCCTGTCCAATCTGATGACAGCATGCCGAGTGAATCTTCGTTGGTCACTTACTTTCGACGACCAAGAGGAATGGATTCGACGAATTACTTCACATACCCCTCTTGAACTACGTGGTAGAGCGGGAAGTCGACTAAGCTTGTCCCCGCTTACTGTGTGCGAAGGAGTATATACGGAAGGATTGCGGTGGAATTTGAATGGCGAAAGTCTATCCGCAATGGAGAAATTCAGTCAGAGCAACATTTGTGCGAATGAAACCGTTAAAGTCTCGCTCGTTTCCGGAGTGCTGTATGCAATCTTGTCGAAACACAATTGATTCATGCTGCAAGAACAAGACCAGTGATTGGAATGGTTTGTGTCGTTTGAGGAATTGATGTCGAATATCGTTATTTGAATTGAGGGAGAAGCCCTTTCTCCATGGCATCCTTGAAATATTGATCAGGATTACGCTTCCAACGACGCTCTGCCCCCGATGACCAGAAGTAAATTTTCTTTCCGTTGTATTCTATGGACTTAGAAGTCGGATTGACGACGCGTTCTGAATAAATTGGACAAAAACGCTGAGCGAGCAATTCAACTTTTTCAACGCCAAGTTCTTTTTTTTGTGAATCCGTAAACATTTTGGCTAACTGAGGAAGTGCCTTGATGTAATAGGCTGTGGCGCTGTCAAATGCCTTCACGCATGCACCGCAGCAAAAATAAACCTTTACACCCAAAACCTCGGAAAATTCTTCGGGATCAATTGCGTCACCTTTCATCAGAGCACAATCTTCGTGATGATCAGCAAATAACAGAGACGAGGTGAAAAGAAAAAGTAGGCTATGTAGAGTTGATTTCATATATTACTAATGACTTGAAAATGAATTTTTATCAAGACTTTCGTACTTCCATTTCGTATTATTAAATTAAATGCTGGTTGATTTGATGTAATTTCCACCAACGGATTCAAAGAATACGCCATGATTTAAAAAAACATGCAATGAGTGATTTGAAGAACGCAAGATATGCTGAACAACTTAAAGTCTTGTTGGAAGAAATTCAGGAATATCTGGACAAGAGCAAGGAATCTGCAAAAGCGGTTTCACCCGACAAGGGTTTGGGGCGGTTGTCAAGGATGGAGGCAATGCAAGACCAACAAATGATCTTGGAATTAAGACGCAGACAAAAGAGACGAAAACTCCAAGTTATTAATGCCCTTGATCGTTTGGAAACTGGGGACTTTGGAAAATGTCTTTATTGCGGGGCCAAGATCGCAGACGAACGTCTTGATGCTTTCCCGGAAGTTCAGACTTGCATTTCTTGCGCATGATAAACGAAACGAATGAGGTTTGCGATTAATTCAGGCTATTCATGTCAATGACAAACCGATATTTCACATCGCTTTTGATCAAACGATCGTAAGCTTCGTTAATCTCGTCCATTCTAATTAACTCTACATCAGACACGATATCGCGCTCTCCGCAAAAATTGAGCATTTCCTGTGTTTCAGCTATGCCTCCGATCAAAGATCCGGTAAGTGATTTTCTACCAAAGACTAGTTGACTTGCATTTATTCTAAAAACTTCTGGTGCACCCACTACGCACATCACGCCATTGATTTTGAGCAAATTCAAATAGGGTTCAAAAGAATGATTTACGGGAATGGTATTGAGAATGAAATCGAATTGACCGCTTTGTCTAGCCATGGCTCGGACATCAGTGGAAATCAATATCTCATCCGCACCTAATTTTTGAGCATCCTCTCCCTTTTCAGGTGAGGTCGTGATCATCACGGTGTAAGCGCCAAAAGCATGAGAGAACTTGACCCCCATATGACCCAAACCACCCAGTCCGATGATTCCGACTTTCCTTTGCGGACCCACTCCCCAATGCTTCAAAGGCGAATAGGTGGTAATTCCGGCGCACAACAAGGGAGCGGTACCTTCCACCTTTAGGTTTTCCGGTATACTCAAAATGAAATCCTCCTTGCATACGATTCTTTTTGAATATCCCCCATAAGTCACACCACCCGGATCTGCAGTTGGATAATTATAAGTTCCAACAAACCCTCTGAAGCAGTATTGTTCCAAATCACTTTCGCATGAATGACAATTTCCGCATGAATCAATCATACATCCAACAGCAGCAAGTTGCCCCACTTTGAAACCGTCTACTTCTTTACCTACTGCAGAAATTCTTCCAACGATTTCGTGACCTGGAACTACAGGATAATGAGTCATACCCCAATCATTGTTAACGAAATGTAAGTCTGTGTGACAAACTCCACAATAATCTATCTCCAATTGGACATCTCTCCGTCCCATGGTTCGGCGTTCAATCTGAAAAGGCCCAATCTTTCCATTTTCTTGAAAGGCGGCGTATGCATTTGTTTTCATTAGAACTCTATAAATTCCCTATTTCCAAACCTCATTTTTAGCAACCTGCAAGGTTACTAATCGTCACGATAAATCCTTAGTTTCAAAAACTTG
>CACMZN010000047.1 GCA_902618175.1 uncultured Verrucomicrobiota bacterium | reverse complement strand
CCGGTTCTCTATGAAGGAAAAGTTTATTGCGCGATCGGACAAGATCCCGAACATGGAGATGGAGTGGGAAGACTCAGTTGCATAGATGCCAGAAACGGTGAGATAATATGGAAAAATACCGATGTTGGTCGAACCATCTCCACGGTTTCGGTTTTCGAGGACCTTGTCTACGTTGCTGAATATGCAGGTCTAATTCATTGCATGGATGCCAACTCTGGAGAAGTTTATTGGTCTTACGATTCATTTAGCAGAATATGGGGATCCACTCTGGTAGCTGGCGGTAAAGTGTTGCTCGGTAATGAGGACGGTGATTTGCTCATCATTGACCACGGTAAAGACAAACCTGAGGTTGAGATGATAAACATGGGAGCTCCTGTCTACAGTTCTCCTGTGGTTGCAAATGGAATCCTTTACGTGGCCACTCAGACCCATCTTTACGCCATTGGAGATGAAAGCAATGAGTGAGAGCAATTCAAAAGTCGGCAACTCTACCGTATGGTTTTTATTCATCATGCTTTTTTTTCTTCATCAGGATCTCTGGTGGTGGGATGATGCTAGGTTGGTCCTTGGTTTTCTTCCCATCGGATTGGCCTACCATGCCATTTTTTCCATCGCTTGCTCAGGACTCGGTTGGTTGGCGATCAAATTTGCATGGCCGTCCGAGCTCGAAGCCTTTGCCGAAGAGAGGAAATAAAATTCACAACCAACGAATTACCATCAATCCAGCCTATGACGACTCTTTTAGTGATCATCGGATACCTCTGTCTCTTGCTTGGGCTTGGATTTTTCAGCAATCGACTCTTCCGTGGGACCAGCAAAGATTATTTCGTAGCTAGCCACAGCATCGGACCTTTTCTGTTGTTGATGAGCGTTTTCGGAACAACGATGACGGCATTTGCTTTGGTTGGTTCAACAGGGAAATCCTTTGAAAGGGGAATCGGAACTTATGGGCTAATGGCATCGATCAGCGGCTTGATTCATGCGGCCATTTTTTTTCTCGTCGGGATTCGCCTATGGGCTTTTGGAAAAAAACATGGGTACATTACCCAGATTCAATTTTTTAGAGCCCGTTTCGAATCCGATGCATTAGGATATCTCTTGTTTCCGATTTTAGTTTTGTTGGTTATTCCCTATTTGCTCATTGGAATCATTGGAGCTGGTAAAACCATAGAACCCGTAACTGCTGGTGCATTTCCGAATCTTTTCACTCATCCATCAGCTCCCCCATGGCTGGGCGGAATTCCCCCCTGGTTAACTGGTTTGGTCGTGTCGATGGTGGTCTTGGCATATGTCTTCATGGGTGGCTCCAGAGGTGCAGCTTATGCCAACACTTTTCAAACTATGGTTTTTATGGTCATGGGATTGGTTGCCTTTGTGTTTATCATCGATCGATTGGGTGGGGTGGAAAGGGCTGGGAAGGTAGCAGCAAGAATTACCCAAAATGGAATGGTCGTCCAAGACTACCGATTTGACAAAGCGACTCAAAAAACTTTGCTAAATCAACCTCCCAAGGCGATAGGTAAGCTAATCGCATCCGAAAGTTCCGAGTTTGTTGATCAGCGTCCTCACTTATGGCGCGTACCTACTATCGTCGAATTCAAAAAGAAAGATCCGGTCACCGGAAGTTTGGTTTCTTTTAATCGTGAACTTGGAATTCCCTTTTTCACCTTCGTAACTTACTTGTTTATTCCACTTAGCGTTGGAATGTTTCCCCACCTTTTTCAACACTGGTTAACTGCCAAAAGCGCGAAATCCTTCCGTTTGACCGTCATTGCGCATCCACTTTGCATTATGATCGTATGGGTACCCTGCGTATTGGTTGGAGCTTGGGCGAGTGGGGTTTTGCCACCTGGCGTACCTCCTCCCGCCATTCTTTCCGCGATGCTGAATCTGTTGGTTGGAGATCCTGTGTTGACAGGTTTGCTCACGGCCGGAGTTTTAGCAGCAATCATGTCTTCGCTAGATTCGCAATTTCTCTGCTTGGGTACGATTTTTACAAATGACGTTGTAGTGCATCGGTCAGGTGCAGGCAGGTATTCTGACAAGCAGATACTTTTGATCGCACGTGTGTTCATTGTCGCCATTGTTGCCCTGACGTATGTTCTTGCGATGTTAGCGAAGGATGCAAATGTATTTGACTTGGCAATTTGGTGTTTCAGCGGATTCTCAGCTCTTTTCCCAGTCGTATTTTCCGCTCTTTATTGGAAGCGGGCGACAAAGCAGGGAGCGGTGGCAAGTGTTTTGGCAGCGGTCTTGTCATGGCTTTATTTTTTCCACCTGTCAGGTTATGGTGGTGAATATTTTATCGGTCCAGGTATTGTACCTGCAGCCATTTGCTTTACGCTCGCTGCGGTAGCCATGGTTGTGGTTTCCCTATTGACCAAGGCTCCATCGGAGGAGACTTTGAAAAAATTTTTCCCACAAGTTGATAAATTGTGATTTCGAACCCGTGAGATAATTATATAATTATGTCAATCGACGCTCAGGTACAAAAGGCCGCGGAAAAACTTGATCACCATGTTGCTGATATCATAAAATGGCATTTTTCTCCGGATACGGGTTCCCCGTTTTGGCTCGACTGGGCAAAAAAACAGACCTGGAGCCCACTCGATGAGATCAGCAATTTCTCCGACCTTTGTGAAAAGTTCCCTAACTTTCAGGATGAATGGTTGCGCGATCTCCCCAATGAAGTCTGGGTTCCCAAACCTTATGCAGGTCGGCCATTCAATATTTTCGAGACTGGTGGGACAACCGGCATGCCCAAACAAAGAATTGGTTGGGATGACTTTAGAATAGATTACACCGCATTTTCTGAAACCCTTGATGACGAACATTTTCCTCGAAATCACTTCTGGATGATGGTTGGACCGACGGGTCCACGCAGACTCCGCCTGGCGATTGAACATCTTGCAAACGACAGAGGTTGCTCCTGCTATTTCGTAGATCTTGATCCGCGTTGGGTAAAGCGATTGCTGGCAAACAAACAATTTGATCAGGCTCGAGCCTATATGGATCATGTGGTTGAGCAGGCGTTGACCATTTTGAAGCATCGAAGTGTGAGTGCTCTCTTCACTACACCTAAACTTCTTGAGGCACTGGCGGAAAGAAAGGATTTGGTGAAAGCAGGCATCAAAGGAGTTTTTTGTGGTGGCACCACCATGGATAAGCAATATGCTCGTTTTTTAGTCGAGGAGGTTTGTGAGGGTGGAAAAATTGGTTTTGTGCCGACTTACGGAAATACATTGATGGGATTGGCTCGCCATCATCCAATTGGTCCGGAAAATGATTTCTCGATTGCTTACTATGCGCCACAGCCCAGAGCAGTGCTCAGAGTGATAAATCCCAGCACCAATCAGAATGTTCCGTATGACTCTTGGGGAAGAGTTGAATTGACCACCTTAACCAAAGAATTTTTCATGCCTCGCTTTTTGGAACGCGATGAAGCATTAAGAAGAAAGCCATGGGCTGAAGCACCTTGGGACGGAGTTGCAGAGGTGCGTCCTTTCGGAGCCATGGAAAAAAATATAGTAGAAGGAGTTTATTAATTATGAGTATACCACACATACCGTGCCTGCGTCTCGGGCAACCTTACAGGAGTTTTAACGAATCAGAAGTCAAGGATTACCGAACTGGCACTGCAAAGGCGACACTCAGTCAAGTCAATGCAGGTATCATTCGCAGGGATCTTATGAATATCGGAAAAGCACGCGAGGCCTTATTGAAGTTCAGTACTCGTGAATTGATTGAAATCAGCGCTAAAGCGGGTGAGTTGTTCCTAAATACTGATCTTCCTCTGGGAGGTGATGGATATCTCCAAAGTCCTCAGGACTACATGGAGACATTGTCATCCACCAGTGGGCTTCCTCATGTCATGGTAAGGCGGAATATGGAAAAAATCAATTATGCCCT
This sequence comes from uncultured Verrucomicrobiota bacterium, assembly GCA_902618175.1. Taxonomy (GTDB): domain Bacteria; phylum Verrucomicrobiota; class Verrucomicrobiia; order Opitutales; family Seribacteraceae; genus Seribacter. The sequence goes on along the minus strand of CACMZN010000047.1, from coordinate 7,125 downwards.
CACTCACGTCGAGCTCATTCTTAACGGTTTAACTCGTGGAATTGACCTCAGCGTGCTCGATGATGGTTTTGGAGAACAATCTGGTTCACCTGTCTGTTTCTACCCCACAACGGAAGCATTGGGATTGGTGATGCCAAGTAATTCACCGGCGGTAAATTCTCTTTGGCTTCCCTCAATTGCCCTCAAAATTCCAATCATCATGAAACCTGGTCGTGAAGAGCCATGGACGCCATACCGTTTGATTCAGTCTTTCATTGCAGCTGGTTGTCCTCGTGAGGCTTTTGGTTTTTACCCAACTGACCACGAAGGAGGAGGTGACATCCTTCGCCTATGCGGCCGAGCCCTTATCTTTGGTGACAAAAGCACTACGGATTTGTATGCTGGAAATCCGGGAGTGCAGGTACATGGTCCGGGGTTCAGCAAAATTCTGATCGGAGAAGACGAAATTGAAAATTGGCCTGATTTCTTGGATGTGATGGTTTCTTCGATTTCCGACAATGGTGGGAGAAGTTGCGTCAATGCATCTGCAGTGATCGTGCCTAAATACGCTCATGAAATATCAGAAGCTCTGGGCAGGCGTTTGGGTCCGGTGATGCCTTTGCCTGCAGATGATCCGAATGCGATATTATCGGGGTTCGCCAATCCCAAGATGGGCCATTGGATAGATTCGACGCTTGAAACGGATTTGCTTGAAAAGGGAGCTGTTGACGCCACCAAACCTTTCCGCAAAGGATCAAGACTGGTGGAAGCTCAAGGTGGAACCTACCTGCGACCGACAATCGTACATTGTGACTCGATGAATCACATTCTGGCCAACCGTGAATTCTTGTGTCCCTATGCAAGCGTTGTCGAAGTCCCTCAGGCAGAAATGCTCAGTTCGATCGGTCCAACCCTAGTCGTTACGGCAATCACCAAGAATGAAGCTTTTAAAAAACAACTTCTGGGCGCCTCCAACATCGAGCGATTGAATATTGGCCCGATTTCCACAATGAAGATTTCTTGGGACCAGCCACACGAAGGAAATATGTTTGAATTTCTATACAAACGCCGATCCATCGGCATGGCTGCGTAAATCATTTTTTTTCTCATGAGCGATTCAAGCTCGGCAGAATTTGTCCGCTCTACTTTTTTTGCCGATGGAGATAAAACGCAAGAGGTGATTTTTGGCAATAGAATTTGTGATGAATTAGGCGAGCGGGCCAAATCATTTGGGACTCATGCTTATCTTGTAACGGACTCTGGATTGTCGAAAGCAGGTCATCCACAAAGAGTTTGCAGAATTCTTACATCTGCCGGAATCAAAGTGACCACATATGATCAATCGAAAGAAAATCCGTCTGATTCCAGCGTTCAAGAGTGTGCTGAATGTGCTCGTGAGGCGGAAATCGATCTTATCATTGGCCTGGGTGGAGGGAGCTCAATGGATACTGCGAAGGGGTGTAACTTCTTGGTCACAAATGGAGGATCAATGTCCGATTATTGGGGAATCAACAAGACTACGCATCCCATGTTGCCCATGATTGCAATTCCAACTACCGCAGGTACTGGAAGCGAGTGTCAATCATTCGCTCTCATAACAAACGACCAAACTCGCGCAAAAATGGCATGTGGAGATAAGAAAGCTCTCCCACGACTTACTTTACTAGATCCCGAGCTTACACTTTCTCAACCACCTTTGGTTTCAGCATGTACAGGTTTAGATGCCCTTGCCCATGCATTGGAATCAGCAGTCACCTTGAAAAGAAATGAAAAATCCATGCGGCATTCGCAGATTGCATTTCATTTGATAAAGGAAAACCTACCTAAGATTTTTGATTGCCCCAATGATTTGAATGCGCGGGGAAAAGTTTTGCTGGGGGCCTCCCATGCGGGTGCCGCGATTGAGCGAAGCATGCTTGGCGCAGCTCACTCCATGGCGAATCCATTGACTGCCCGAAGAGAAACTTTTCACGGCATGGCAGTCGGACTTGCATTGCCGGCGGTCATGGATTTCAACGCTTCGGACCGCACGGTCAGATCGATTTATTCCGGGTTGTCCAGAGCCGCAGGGATAGCGCAGGATGGAGATGACGAGATGCAAGCGACTCAAAGACTTATTTCTTGGGTTCGTTTTCTTCTGCATAAAGCAGGACTTTTATGCTCTCTGGGCAAGCTTGGTTTCGAAACTGAACAAATTGACGAACTCGCCGCAGACGCCGCTGATCAATGGACGGCTTCCTTTAATCCAAAACCCATCAAGATTTCGGATTTCAAAAATCTTTATGGCAAACTTTTTCATGAGGTTTCTTACGAAGCTTCATTTCCGATATCAAATTAAGCATTGTGAAGATTAGGGTTTTACACCGGATGATTTTATTGAATCTTGTTTTTCTAAGCAGTTTTCTCTTTGGAGTTGCACCTGAAAACAAAACTGGAGATTGGCCCAGACACAGAGGAGATTCGGCGCTCCGTGGATCAACCTCGGCTAAAATTGGAAACGAGTTGAGTTTGGAATGGGTGTTTGAAGCGGGTGATTTTCTCAAGTCCTCGGTGGTGGTCGCAGATGGAATTGCCTATGTGGGAGCGGATGCGGGCAAACTACATGCGGTGGATATAATGAATGGTGAAGAAAAGTGGTTTTTCGAATCTGCGATGGCGATTGAAGCACCTCCTCTCGTTATTGATGGTGTAGTGTATTTTGGTTCGACTGATGGATTCTTGTACGCCTTGAATGCCCAATCCGGTGTTTTGCTCTGGAAGTACGAAACTGAGGGTGAAATTATGGGAGCGCCCAATCAGGCGCATCGTCCGAAAAGTAAGGATTCGGTAATCATCATTGGAAGCTATGATAATTTTGTCCACTGCGTAGACGCGAAGACTGGTGAGTTAAAGTGGAAGTTTGAAACGCAGAATTACGTCAATGGCGTGCCTACCATATATGATGATCGTTTGGTTGTCTTCGGAGGTTGCGACTCCATGCTCTATGTCCTTCGATTGGAAGACGGAAAACAAATGAGAGCAATAGAAGTGGAGGCTCCGATAGCTGCTTCTGTCGCAGTCGCTGATGGAGTAGGATATGTAGGAAACATGGATCGATCGGTCATGGCCTTCGATGTTGCCAATGGGAATCTGGTTTGGAATTACAGTAGAAAGAGCTTTCCTTATTTTTCTTCCCCGGCATTGACTGACGAATCCGTTTTCATTGGTGGTCGGGATAAAGGCCTACACGCGATTGATCGGGTTACCGGCAGCCAAAGATGGAGATTTTCCGCCCGTGGAAGAGTTGATTGTTCCCCAGTGGTAACGAAGGATAAAGTCATTTTCGGATCCATGGATGGTAAATTGTACATGGTCTCCATTGAAGAAGGTTTGGAAATAGCTTCCTACGAGATTGGGGAACCTATCTCATCGACTCCTGCCGTCCTGTCGGATAAAATCATAGTTGGCTGTGAAGATGGAAAGGTATATTCTTTCATAACGAATAGTAAGAAATGATCAAAGATACCTTCATCAAACCAGATCGTGAAACCAAGCTAGAAACCAAGGGCGGAAATTACTTTGTTTCCAATTATCCACCCTTTTCCTTTTGGAATGAAGAAGACTTGCCATGCGTCGAGAGCATGCTCAACAGTCCAACACCCGGATCTGCTCCCATGGGCATTTATTATCATGTTCCCTTCTGCAGGAAGCGTTGTCATTTCTGTTACTTTAGAGTCTACACCGACAAAAATTCAAGTGAAGTCCGCAGATACTTGTCTGCAACCATGAGAGAGTTCGAAAAGTATGCGGATTCACCTTATTTAAAAGGGAGAATGCCAAAATTTGTTTATTTCGGTGGAGGCACTCCTTCCTATTTATCTGCTCAGCAATTGACGGAATTGACGAATCGAATGAAGGATATCATGCCGTGGTCCGAAGCTGAGGAAGTGACTTTTGAATGCGAGCCAGGTACCTTGAGCGAAAAAAAACTTCAGGCGATCAAAAACTTTGGGGTCACTCGCCTGAGCTTGGGAGTGGAGAACTTCAACGACCATATACTGGAAACCAACGGACGGGCACATCGTTCGAAAGAAGTTTTCAATGCTTTCAAGTACGCCCGATCACTCGGATTTGAGAACCTCAATCTGGACTTGATTGCTGGAATGCTTGGGGAGACCGACGGAAACTGGTCTGATTGCATAGACCGGACAATCCAATTGTCTCCGGATTGCGTGACGATTTATCAGATGGAAGTTCCTTTCAACACCACCATCTTCAAAAACATGAAAGAGCAGGGAAAAATATCTGCCCCAGTGGCAGATTGGCCGACTAAAAGACGATGGGTTTCCGAAGCATTCGCTCGACTAGAAGAGGCAGGTTATACAATTACCAGTACCTGTACGGCGGTAAAAAATCCTCAAAAGACAAAATTCATTTATCGTGACCGGCTCTGGTCTGGAGCAGATATGGTTGCCTTGGGGGTTGCATCCTTCGGTCATTTGGGCGGAATACACTATCAAAATCTTACTCACTTCGATCAATATTGCCAAGCCATGGAAGACGGCGCATCCACTCTCAGACGGGCTCTTTTGACAACTCAGGAAGAGCGATTCATAAGAGAGCTCATATTGCAATGGAAATTAGGTCGCGTACGCCCCAGTTATTTTCTTGAGAAGTTCGGCATTCAATTGCATGAGCGCTTCTCGAGTATCTTTGAAATTTGGAAGAAAAGTGGTGATTTGATCGTTGGGGAAGATGAACTGGTATTGTCGCGCGACGCTTTGCTTCGTGTGGATTCCAAACTCCATGAGCTATTTTTGCCCCAACACCGTGATTCACGTTACGTTTAGTTTTTAAAACAATGTTTTCTCCCATGGATTTGCTTTTTCCTTTGAGTTTCATGAGAAGCGTCCGAGGATCTCCCAAATTGTCGTATGAGAAAATAGAACCCGATACGATTACCGAGCCTTATCGAAGTTTGCTCGTTCATGAAGGGGATATGACCTCTCGATTGGAAGCCTACTACGAATCAAGTTTGCGTGTCCGTCGGTTGAGGTCCTCCAACGATGGAAAATCCTATTTTCGAGAAGTGGTTTTGGAAACGGAATCAACAGCAAAAGCAACCGAGTACGGGGCTATAGAGGTATCCCTTGGAAGCCTCCCTGAAGAAATTCATCCACTGGTCGTTGAGGCTAAATTACCACTTGGGTCAATTTTGAACAATTCTCGAATTCCTTACTCCTGTTTTCCTCGAGCATACCTCAAGATAGTACCGGATGGTCCAATAGTTGATGCCTTGGGTACGGTTGAAGCGGATGTTCTTTATGGTCGAAGTAATGAAATCAGAAGTTTCAATGACCAAGTAATTGCCCGAATTGTTGAAATATTGCCACCTTCTTAAACTTGAATTTGCTTGAGAACGTTGTGAATGCAGTTTGTATGTAGGAAGTCATGATATCCCTCAAAACAAAATATGATGTTATTGTAGTTGGAGGCGGACCCGCTGGATCCACTACGGCCGCCCTTTTGGCGGAGAAAGGTCACGACGTCCTTATAGTGGAGAAGGAAAAGTTCCCCCGTTACCATGTTGGGGAATCTCTTATGCCATTTTGTTATTTTCCTTTGGAACGACTTGGGTTGGTAGATGATTTGATGCAATCAGCCAATCCCAGGAAGTACTGTGTGCAATTCGTACGAGAAGATGGTTTTCTCTCTCAACCCTTTTATTTCTTTCAACATTTTGATCATCCTTCCTCCACTACCTGGCAAGTTTGGCGTTCGGATTTTGATAAGATGATAATGGACAAGGCACGTAAAAACGGTGCCTCGGTCATGGAGGAAACAAAAGCCAAGACCTTGCTAAAGAGCGGTCAACGAGTGGATGGAATAAAAGTCTCTTCCAAAGAACTAGGCGATCTTGAACTGAGAGCTTCCGTTGTAGTTGATGCGTCCGGACGAAATTGCTTTGCTGCTCATAAAGAAAACTGGATGGTTCGTGACCCGAAACTTAATAAAATCGCTTTGTGGACTTATTATAAAGGAGCCAAACGCGATCCTGGTTTGGATGAAGGTGCGACCACGGTTGCATACTTGCCCGACAAAGGCTGGTTTTGGTACATACCGCTGAGCGGAGATATGGTGAGTGTAGGTATTGTGGCGGAGCACGACTATTTGTTCAACGGTTCGACCAGCGATCATGCGGAGATTTTCAAGCGCGAAGTCGAAAACAACGAATGGATCAGTGAACATCTCGCTGAAGGAGTGCAAACTGGTGAATATCGTACGACGGGCGAGTATTCCTATCGTAATCGTTACTGTTCCATGGACGGATTGGTGCTTGCTGGAGACGCTCTGGGTTTTCTCGACCCTGTTTTTTCCTCTGGTGTTTTTCTGGCGTTGAAAAGTGGAGTGATGCTCGCCGATGAGATTGATCGGGTGATTGATTCAGGCAAAACGATTGTTTCCACTTCTTTCGAAAATTACGGCAGACGCATGCAGTCATCCATCGAAACGATGCGGAAGATCGTTTACGCATTCTACGATCATGACTTCAGTTTTGGTGATTTAGTGAAAAGGGGTGATCACCTGAAGGGTGCACTCACGGATTGTCTCATAGGAAACATTGATGATCAGGATTTCCGAGAACTTTTCGAGTCTATGTCTGACTTGGCCGACCTTCCTGAACCGATCGAGCATGGTCTGGCTCATGCGCCTGTGTGAAGCTGGTTTTCCTCACGCCTGGGACAGGTAATTATTATTGTGGAGTATGCATGCGGGACAACTCGCTTGCCAGCCAACTCATCGAGAATGGACACGATGTTACCATTCTACCCACTTATCTGCCCCATTTTTTAGACGAACAGCCAGCAACTGAGGACCAGCCCATTTTCTTCGGGGGCATCAATGTTTATCTGCAGCATAAGTTTTCTTTCTTTCGGAAAACTCCCAATTGGATCGACAAGGCGTTTGACAATAAATGGCTTCTCAAAAAAGCGGCTTCGCGAAGCGGGATGACTTCAGGAAAGGATTTAGGAGAAATCACCATATCTACCTTTAAGGGGGAAGACGGACCACTTGCGAAGGAAGTGAATAAAGTGGTTGAGTGGTTCAATCGTTTCGGAACTCCCGACGTGATTCTCTTATCCACCATCATGCTTGCTGGTATTG
>CACMZN010000046.1 GCA_902618175.1 uncultured Verrucomicrobiota bacterium | reverse complement strand
ACGCTTGGGCAAAGGGGATATCGATTTCAGCAGGAGACTCGTGTGCATCCTTTTCCATGCTCGACCGGGATATTCCCGTTATGGGACCCTAACAACCGAAGCAATGCCAGGACTATCACCCTTTTTACCCGCTTTGCAACTTCCGGCCCGCGTCTGCACCAATTGCGGTTTTTGGCAGCGTTTTTCGGGTGTTCCTCAATCTTGTCCCATTTGTCTTGATTCCCGACACGTACCTCCTATGGAAGGGTGGGAGTTTCGTTCGTTTGAAGAAGCGAGAGAACGATACCCATGTCATATGGAGGAACTTTTGAGTGGAATATTCAGGATATGGAATGATCCTGTGGAAGGCATCGGTCCGAACTGTTATCTATGCACAAGTGAATCCGGAAATTTTCTCTTTGAGGGAACCACCGTTTTTTCCTCCGAAATCCTTGAAAGGATAAGGGAATTAGGCGGCGTTTCCTTTGTTTCTTCTTCGCATCCTCACTCCTATGGAGCTTTATGGCAGATTGAAGAGGTTTTTAAACCTGAGCTAATTATGCATCCAGAGGATTATTCTTGGGCAGGGGCTTTTCAAGTCACTTGGCCATTCGATGATTCACTACAATTCACGGAGAGATTTTCAGTTCTTCACAGTGGAGTTCATTTTGCTGGTCATACCTTTGCATTTGATAAACAAAATGAAATCTGCTTTTGTGGTGACTCCCTGAAGTTCAAGTGCTCGAAGGAATCCCCCAGAACCGCTCGCAGTGTCTCTTCCCATAAGGCATTTGTTCGCGGAGTTCCAATTACTCGAGAAGAAGCTTCTCAATACCATCAAGTCTTTTCGAGAATCCAATTCAGCAAGACATTCACTCCTTTTGAACAAGTGTTTAACTTCGGTTACAGAGAAGCTTTGAAATTATTTGATCTTTTTCAAAATGGACGACCCTCATCGGAATTCGTTTCACTAGAACTTCTCCAAGAATCAAACAACCATGACCACAACATCTGATAAAACACGCAAAGGAATATCTGGGATTTTACACGCTCCAAGATCAAAAGATGATTTTGAATCCACCATCCTTACGGCTGATGCGATCCGAAGCATTCCCTTTCCCAAAGGTAAACTTACCAGACTCACGACTTATCCAAGTCAGCTCAACGGAGGCTACGTGATTGGAGTCCATCGATTATCGAATTCAATACAAGAAGATGGAAGGTTCATAATCAGAGGCTTTGAAAAGACTCAGAACCCTCATCTATGCGAGAATTCGCTCCAACAAGTCAAAACCATTGCAGGCGAAATGGGCATTCGCCAATTGGTGACCCAAGAAAAGATACCCCTGATTAATGGAAAGGACGCATCAGCTCTTTCAGATGCTGGTTTTGAGCCTATCGACGAATCGATTACCCTGATGGTTCCTTTTACCTTGTTTGCAAAGCGAGCAACGCGGATAGCCAAAGCCCTCGCCAAAAGAAACAAGATTCCATCAAAGTACAGAATCCTTCCTATCAGGAAAGTTGCAGATTCCGCCATGCGAATCTTGCATAGATCAAAGATGATGGACGACTATGACTTCCGAAATAAATTTGTGGGTGATTCGGTGAAATCTTTTTCACATGAGCATTGCTTGTGCATAATATTTGAAAATAAGATGGTTGGCATCATTTTGGTCGCCAAACACAATGAAACCAAGACCTATGAAATTCTTATAAGGTGGGTTGACGAATCATACAGAGGCACATGGGTCAACGCAGTTCTCATTAACGAAGCAGTACGCCAAGGACTCGAAATTGACATTGACTTTCTTTGTTTCAATGCAAATTCCGAGAGACATCGGGAAACTTTGCATCTGGCAAAAAACGCCGGAGCCGTGATTATTGCAAAATCACGCCGTTATTCCATTAATCTCGAACATTGATGCGTTTTTCGAAGGTAATTAATTCATTTTAAATGAAATCGGTTGCCCCCAGCCATCATTCTCTGATCGAAGCAAAAAACCTGTACCTCGAACATCTGGATCGTAGAAACCTTTTTTCCTTTGACTTAAGGAATTTGGACAGAACCGGTTTTTCCATCAAAGTTGCATCTTTACGAGATGATAAAGGTTTCGTCAACGATGGCTTTGGGTATGGAACCAGCGAACTGGAGTCCGAGGTTGGAGCATTGGGGGAAATAAGCGAAACTTTTCACCTGCATTATGCGTTACGAAACACACCAAGCTGTATTGGGCTGAGTTATGAGGAAATGGTTACTCAATTCGGAACGGATACTGTGATCAATCCCAAAAAATTATGTCTTCCTGCAGGTACTTCTTACACGGGCTGGATTCCATTGAAATGGGTTGAAGTGCGTTCCTTCCCGTCGCAAAATCCTAGCTGGATTCCCAAGGAATTCATAGCCGCATCACTCGCTGATTACAATTCACCAAGTCTTAACAAGATCAAGGATTCGGGAAACTCACCCGCAAGACTGATCAATCCCATAACTTGTGGATTGGGGGCTGGCACTACGCTTGAACAAGCATTGTCTCACGCAATTTACGAACTTTTGCAAAGGGATGGAAACTGTACCAGTTTCAGAGCATTGGATCAAGGTATTGACATTGAAATGGATGAAGTCACGGATTCGGATATACTTTCAATCTTCCATAATTTGGCGAGAATTGGCATAAATCTCAGACCTAAGCTCGCATCCACTGAATTTGATCTATGCAACTTGTATGTGGTCGCAGAAGACAATTTCGCGAAAGAAAAACAAAATTATTTTCCCCTTTTGATATCTTCGTGCGGAGAAGCGGTGGACGCAAATCGTGAAAAAGCTCTTCGAAAGGCTTCCACTGAGTATCTTGCGTCCAGATGCAGAAAAACTTTCATGCATGGTCCGCTGGAAGAAATTCGAAAAATTACTCCGCAAAAATATTTTGACCAAGTGGTCCATCAACAAAACCCTTCCATGGAGGAAGAGAGGTCTTTAAAAGCCATGATTGATTGGCTTGGAAAAACTCCCACTCAATTATTTGATCTTCTCAAAGACAGTGTTTTTTCTTCGAAAAGCAAGGTGAAGTTTTCGAGTCTGCCTCACGATGCTCGTTCACATAACCATACACATAAGGATAGACTGGATTCACTCCTTCGAAAGTTGAATGGTGAAAATTTGTCAATTTTCTACTTTGACGCATCACCACATGAAAATGCCGGACCTCGCGCCGTTAAGGCCGCAGTTACAAAATTGGAGGGAGAAACCATGAGTTATTATCGTATCGGCGAAAGAGGTTACAAAAGATTGGAGAAACTGGATCTGGGCATAGTAGGCAAAGGTAAGAAGCCGCATTCTCGGTGCCTTTCCATAGTCCTTGATGAGGAAGCGATGGATCGAGTTGGAAGTAATCTTTGGGTTGATGCAAACCGCATTGATTCGACGATCAGTGACCTGTATGCTTTGTATCGCGAGCCCTCCAGCCACACTGCCCAACTATCTTTGGAAGGTGTTCCTTAGTTGTCTAGGAAGTGTTTACCATAAAATCCAAGATTCCTTCATGGTTGGGCAGAATGCCATTCATTTTCCTTATTGATAAATTCCTGGCATTGGATTTTGCCAATGATCTGCTCCATGACTTATCAAATTTCGGAAATAGTAAGGAAGCGACGGATCATTTATTGAAACAATCCAATTTAGTTAACAGAATCAGGGTTGAAGGATTGGATCAAATTCCAACTGGTTGTCCTTTGTTGGTAGTTTCCAATCATCCGCGTGGCATAGGCGACGGATTAGTGCTCCTTTTTTGTCTTTCGAGGATAAGGCCAGATTTGAAGTTTGTGGTCAATGAGTTGTTGAATGAAATTCCATTCTTCAACAAAGTATTTATTTCACGGGCAAACGATGGTAATGAGAAAAATTTCCTGACCGTCAGGAGGTTGCTCTCACATTTGCGCGAAGATGGTTGCATCTGCCTGTTTCCGGCTGGAACGGTTGAACATTTTGATTGGCAAAGTTTAAAAATAAGAGAATCTCCGTGGAAAATGAACTTTCGCAAGATGGCACAAATGACTGGGGCAGTAGTAGTGAATGCAAAAATAAGCTCTCGAAACAGTTTTGTTTTTCATTTTCTTGCCTCCTTCAATCGCTCCTCAAGAACCTTTTTGTTGATTCGAGAATTCAAAGCCTTCATGAGGCAAAAGAATCAGCGAATTGACGTAACCTTCAATTCATTCAATGAAAAGAACCATGGCACCCCCAGATGAGTTAAGAAAGATTCGCTTGTCCATACTTTATGCTTTGGAAGAGAGATAGACTTAGATCGGAAACAAGCACATTCGTCATTTTGAATCTTAAGCAGTAGGTTCATCGGTCCCCGACCCAATTTTTCAGTCAGTTCCCATAAGGGTCACAAACTTGGTCTTATAAAGATTGAAAAATCATCTCCTAGATCTTATTTCGTTGATCATTCCTATCCACTCGAAATTGATCATTCACTCTTGAAAAAGAATTTTTTCTAAAGTTTTTATTAAAGCGGACTTTTTGCCAAACGAACTCTGCTGTTACTTAAACAAATTTTAGGAATACCTGCCGCCATGATTTTTCAAGTATTACCACAAAGAATTAAAACATGTGAGACTGGTGTTTTAGAAGTGAAATTTGATTGAATCCCTTCAGTCTAATTCTCAAGAAATTTTCTTTCTCCATCCCAAAGCAAATTAGGGACTCGATCAAGATTTGCTCCGGTGATATAGATTTAACGACGATTTATTTATGGTTCCCAGTCAAGGCGTGGGTTGAAAGGGGGGAAATACATGTACAAGGTAAAAATGGATGAACTGGAAAGGATGTCTTCGGATTGATCTGATCCTTCAACATATTTGAGCCAAGTACTTTTTTTGGCCATCTGCCTCCTTGCCTGTCAATGGATCTTAAACCAGATGGAGTCGTTCTAACCAGCTTGATCTACCTGCATCTGGGCGTAAGCCTTTATCTTTTCACGGACTCCGGTAAGTCCGTTTCGGCGGTTGGGGGAGAGATGTTGAGTGATCCCGACTTCGCCCAGAAAATCGGGCTCAAGGCGGATGATGTCTTCAGGAGTTTCTCCACTGTAAAGGTCACAGAGCAAACTTGCCGTTCCCTTTGTTATGGAAGCTTCGGAGTCAGCTTGGAAGTGACATTTCCCATCCGAAAAGGAAGGAAAGATCCATAGTTGTGATACGCAGCCTTTAATGAGAAAAGTGTCGATTTTGTAGGCATCATCGAGTTCGGGAAGATCTTTTGCCCGATCAATTACATAAGTGAGGCGTTCGAGATGATCTTCGAAGGGAATCAATTCCTCTACTAGTTGATCTCGCTTGTCTTCAATATTCATGATCATCTCTTTTGTCTTTGCCGGAAAATTCGAAAGTTATTTTTTCGAAAGACAGATCCATCAACTGCAACTTTCGAATTGCTCCTCGAAATGGAAGGATTGGGGTGACATCTTCATCGGAGGCGAATAGGGAAGTGTTGCCTACGGTTTCACCAGTGGCGGAATCTTCAATGGGTTTGCATACCAGGACCCTGCTGCTGCCGTCTTCCTGAAGGATGTCAATGTCAATTGAAGACGATGAAATTCGAACAAAGTTCTCTGCGTGCGCATCAAGGATAAAGATTTGAAGGAAACCTTCCGGGTGTAGCACGAGTTCGAGGTTGAAACCGGAACCGTGTTTACCGACTTCCAACAGTTGCCCACCATGCGGTGCGACGTGAATGTGTTTCCCTCCCGCGTTGTGATCGTGAGGGTCGTTTCCACAACTCCATTGAAGGATGGATAATGAAAACAAAAGATAAGACATGGGTTTCATAATGATTGATATTTATTCTCCATCGGGATGACGAGCAAGCGTAAGGGTTGGGAAACCGACTTTTCTTGAATACTCATTTCAGGGTGGTCAAGTAATCGGTGAGCCCCTTTACTTTAATTTTATGAAAGTCCAACTCCTCAAACTTTTCCTTTTGTTTTTTCTTTTGTACTTTCTTCATGAATGGGATGCATATGCAAAAAAAACCAATGTAGTCATCGTTATAACCGATGATCAAGGATATGGAGATCTAGGATGTACTGGTAATCCAGTGATCAAAACTCCCCATACCGACTCACTGGCGAATGAATCCGTCTGGCTTGACGACTATCATGTGGCTCCGACTTGCTCTCCAACTCGAGCCGCTCTGATGTCAGGTCATTGGACCAACCGAACGGGAGTGTGGCATACCATCATGGGACGATCCATGATTCGAACGAATGAGGGAACTCTGGGTAAGTTCTTCCGAGAAAATGGATACGAGACCGGAATGTTTGGAAAGTGGCACCTGGGGGACAACTATCCATATCGTCCGGAAGATCGAGGATTTTCCGAGGTTTATCGACATGGCGGTGGGGGAGTGGGCCAAACTCCTGATATTTGGAACAATGCCTATTTCGACGGTGGTTATTTTCACAATGAAAAAATTGTAAAAGCCAATGGTTTCTGCACCGATGTTTTCTTTGAGCAGGGAAATAAGTTCATCCGCAGGTGCGTCAGTCAAAAAAAACCTTTCCTTGCTTACATCTCAACCAACGCTCCGCATGGACCTTTTCATTGTCCACAGAAGTATCTTGACATGTACGAGGATCAATCCGACAAGATCGCTTCTTTCTTCGGAATGATCACCAATATCGATGACAATCTTGGAAAGACGCGTTCTTTACTCCGGGAACTGGAAGTACATCGAGACACCATTTTCATCTTTACTACGGACAATGGTACAGCCAGCGGAAGAGAGATCTTCAATGCTGGGATGCGTGGAGGAAAGGGGAGCGAATACGAAGGAGGACACCGCGTACCTTTCTTCCTTCATTGGCCGAATGGAGGTATGGATCAAAAAAACATAGTCAAGACCCTGTGTCACGCTGTCGATGTTGCACCTACTCTTCTTGAGCTTACGGGATCGTCCAAGCCTGTTGGCTACGAGTTTGACGGCCGTTCCATTGCGAGTCTGTTAAAGTCCGGGTCAAAGACCGAATGGGAGGAACGTTTTCTTGTGACCGATTCCCAGCGCGTGCGCGACCCGATCAAATGGCGCAAGTCGTGTGTGATGAGTCAGCGTTGGAGGCTGGTCAATGGAAATGAACTCTATGACATTGAAAAAGATCCCGGACAGAAGAGGAATCTCGCCAATGAGAATACCAAACAGGTGGAGAAGATGAGGAACTTTTATGAAAATTGGTGGGCTGAATTGGAGCCGACTTTTGCCGAGACTACGGAGTTGCATATCGGCCACGAGCATCATCCAGTGGTAAGTCTCACAAGCCATGACTGGATTCAGGAGGGAAAGACCCCCTGGAATCAAGGACACATACGAAGTAAATACCCCTTGGGACAAAACAAAGGGGCAAAGCATCTGGGTCATTGGGCACTTAGGGTTTTGAATGCCGGAAAGTACCAAATCGAAGTGAGTCGTTGGCCCAGAGAGTCGGGCAAGGGAATCAATGAAGTGCTTGAGCCTGGCGGCACCGTACCTGGAGCAAGCAAGGCATTCCGAGCTCAAGCCGGTCAGGGTATTGAAGCCTATGCTGCCACCCTGCGTTTGAATGGCAAGGATTTGGCCACCAACTCAATCTCTGAAGGGGCTGAATCGATAATTTTTGAGGTTCATCTTAACAAGGGGAAGCATAAGCTATCCCCTTATTTTTCAGTTCCCGAAGGCGAACTTGGTTGCTACTATGCAATCATTACACGGCTATGATCTGAGAAGGAATGAGGAAAAACGTATCATTCACCGTTGTCTTGCTTTTGGTAGGAATCGTGTTGGTTTCAAAACCTAACGTAGTGGTTTTTCTGACTGATGATCAAGGCTGGGGAGATCTCAGTTTAAATGGAAACTCGAACCTTGAAACTCCAAACTTGGATTCGCTTGCACGAGAAGGAGCTTCCTTCGACCGTTTTTTCGTGAGTCCGGTCTGTTCTCCCACTCGGGCTGAATTCCTGACTGGCAGGCATCATGTGCGCAGTGGAGTATACAGCACTTCCGCGGGGGGCGAGCGAATGGATTTGGATGAGACCACGATCGCCGATCTTTTCAAGAGGGCGGGTTATGCGACCGGAGCATTTGGCAAGTGGCACAATGGTATGCAATATCCCTATCATCCGCTTGGGCGCGGTTTTGACTATTTTTACGGCTTTTGTTCGGGGCATTGGGGACACTACTACGATGCTTTGATGGAACGGAATGGAGAACTGGTCAAAGGCCAGGGTTTTTGCGTAGATGATTTCACTACAGAGGCAATGAATTTCATTGATCAATCAGTGGAGAATGAGAAACCCTTTTTCGTATACATTCCTTATAATACCCCTCACAGTCCGATGCAGGTGCCGGACCGATGGTGGAATAAATTCAAAGACAAGAAGCTCGAGGATATGATGCGCCATCGAAGTCCGCAAAAGGAGGATCGTCTGCATCTGTTGGCGGCGTTGGCGATGTGTGAGAACATTGACTGGAATGTGGGCAGGTTGCTCAAGGAATTGAAGCGCCTGAAGATAAAGGACAACACCATCGTTGCCTTTTTTCACGACAATGGGCCAAACGGAAACCGATGGAACGGGGATATGGAAGGACGCAAGGGTTCCACGGAAGAAGGGGGAACGCGTTCGCCTCTTCTGATTCGCTGGCCAAGATTAATCAAACCCGGTATCCAGATCACGGAGATCGCGTCGGCAAGAGATTTGCTGCCCACTTTTCTCGATCTCGCCGGTATTGAAGAACCCGCTCCACTACGATTAGACGGAAAAAGCCTGAAACCTTTGCTGCTCGGATCAGAGGAAGAATGGAAGCCCCGCAAGCTTGTTTCTTATTGGAAAAACAAGCTGGGAGTAAGGGGACAGCGATTTCGACTTGGTTACAAAGGTGGATTGTATGATATGAAAAACGATCCTGGTCAAAGAAAAGACGTTTCTGATAAGTTTCCCGATGCAAAGAAGGGTTTGGAGAGAAAGGCGGACTGGTTTCGAGAAAAGGTTCTGCCTGAATTGGGAGAAGATGACCGACCTTTTCAAATCGGACATCCACATGTTTCCTGGACGCAGGTGCCAGCTCGAGATGCGGTGGCACATGGCGAAATCATACGATCGAACAAGTTTCCCAACTGCAGCTATTTTCTGAACTGGAAAAGAGAAGAGGACTATTTGTCCTGGAAAGTAGAGGTTGGGAAGACTGGAATCTATGAGGTGGAGATGTGGTATGCCTGCCCGGAAAAGGACATTGGGGCGGAAATGGAACTTTCATTTGGCTCTGAGAAGCTGGTGAGCAGAGTGGATCGGACGGTGGACCCGCCTTTGCTGACTGGATTTGACCGCAAGCCGAGAGTAGAGGGCTTGGTTAAGTTCTTCGAACCCATGAAAATGGGAAGGATTCACCTGTCTTCAGGAAAAGGGGAACTCCGTCTTAAAGCAAAAAAGATTCCTGGTGACCAGGCTTTGGAATTCCGACTTCTTATGTTCCACCGTGTAGAGCAGAAAAAGAGTTAAGCAGCCTGCTTAAGTTCTTCGCCGGCGATTTTCCTCTTCAGTTCCCTGAATCCGATCATTTTGCTGTCTTCCTCATCCCATAAGCGATATTTAAGAGATTTCAGGCTACTGAGAAGATTGAGTTCGGGAGCAATTTCAAAAAAAGGATCTGACTTGTGACACCTTTCCAGATTATAATTGGGAATCATTGCGTTGAGATGATGCACATGGTGAAATCCAATGTTGCCGGAAAACCATTGCATAACCTTGGGAAGTTTATAATAGCTGCTCCCTTCCATGGCTGCAGTAGTAAAATCCCATTGCTTGCTTTGGGCCCAATAGGTGTCCTCAAATTGATGTTGTACGTAGAAGAGCCAGATTCCACAAGTTCCCGCAACCAGCATCATGGTAACCTGCATAACCACGAAGGGGAAGAATCCATAGATCGAAATCATGCCTCCGCACCAAAGCAAAAGCGATAAATTCATTACATAAACGGATCGTCTTTCTCGGGGTTTGCATTTTTTGGAGGGAAATCTCTCAAGTACGAAAAAAAGAAAAAGGGGAGCAAAGACAAAAAGAATAAAAGGATTTCTCACGATGCGGTAGTTAAACCGAGTCATGCGGGACGAGGTCAAGTATTCACGGACGGTCAGAGTCCAAATGTCTCCTATCCCTCGACGATCCAGATCGCCGTTGGTGGCATGATGCATTGCATGTTCCCATTTCCAATGATGATAAGGCGTGAAGGTTAGAATACCCGTTATAAATCCCAAAACGTTGTTTGCTTTTTTTGATTTGAAGAAAGATCCATGACCACAGTCATGGAAAATAATAAAAGCACGAATGAGAAAAAGTCCTGCCAACGCCGACAAGCCAATCGTGAGCCACCAGGAAAGATGCCAAGTATGAAACAGAAGAACCCAGATTGCAAAGACCGAACCCAAGGTATTGATCATTTGCCAAATTGCCCTTCCTAAATGGGGTTGTTGGTATTTCGATACCAACTGCTTCCACTCCGCGACGGATTTCATTACATCGGGATTCTTTTTCTTGATTTTGTTTATTGCCATTCTTTTGATCAGGACATCATTCAAAAAAGATAAAGGCAAGGTTGGATATGAGCTAAAAAAATTGAAGATCGATTTAATTCTTTGATTTTGCTTTCCGCTTCAATCGAGCGGTATCCAGAGCGGCTCGGGAAAATCCATACTTTGCCTGTCGATCGCGTTGATGTAAAATTTGGGATTCGTCCAAAAAGAATCCGGATTGAACAGGTTCATGAGCCTGTTGGGCAAAGTCAATCATTCGAGCCAATATCGCCGGTTGGTGCTTGGCCATGTTTATTTCTTCACTGGGGTCTTTATTGAGCTCATAAAGTTCCCAATCAACATTGAGCTTCGGCCGAATGGCTTTCCATTCATCATACCTGACTGCAATCTGCTGGCCGTATTCCCAATACAGCATTTGATGCTTTTTCTGAGGATGTCCAGTCATGCTTTCGCCAATCAATGTCGATGCTATGGAGATTCCGTCAATTTCATTTGGGATTCTGGCACCACAAAGCTCAGACAGGGTGGGCAAAACATCGGGTTGATAAAAGATGTGATCACTCACCTGTCCCGCCGTAACATGTCCCGGCCAGCGTACCAGAAAAGGTATTTTGAGTCCCCCTTCGTAAAGATTTCCTTTGCCCCCTCGGAACTCGGTTCCAGTACTCGGGCATTGATTGGGACCAAAGAATCCACGCGGTTTATCCTGGGTTTTGAACCTGTCTTGACCGCCATTGTCACCGGTGAAGAAGATGATGGTGTTTTGATCGAGACGGAGCTCTTTGATCAAATCCATGATCTCGCCCAATTGTCTGTCGATCATGGACACCATGACGGCATAATTCTTGGCATCTTGAGGAACGCTGGAGTCTTTCATCCATTCTTCCTTTTGGTAAAGTTTCCATGCTGGTTCCTCTGCCGGAACGTCAAACATGCCATGAGGGGGAGTGAAAGGCAGGTAACAAAAGAATGGCTTCTTCTGGTTTTCTCTGATGAACTCGAGCGCTTCTTCGAAAATGGGATACTGAGAATAGGTTTTGCCATGGCGACCACCATTGTTTCCGGGTAGTGGGACTTCTTCGCTGTTGCGAATCAAATAAGGCGGATAAAAG
>CACMZN010000045.1 GCA_902618175.1 uncultured Verrucomicrobiota bacterium | reverse complement strand
ATTCTACGTTTTTATAATACTCCGGGAAAGATTCATGGCTTGAACAAATCCCATCAATCGATCCATCAAGCAGACCCTCTAAAAGTGCTTTTCTGTCTTTTTCCTCACGTAAAGGTGGCATGGTCTTCGCATTTGTTTCGTATCCGACTATCGAACTATCGGTCAAGCATAAGTGGTGAGGAGTAATGTCTGCTGTAATGTTTATTTTTTGACTTTTCGCCTTCTTTAATAGTTCTACAGAACCAAATGATGAAATTGAACTTAGATGTATTTTGGTATTGATTTGCTTTGATAAAATAATTGCTCTCTGGACAAATAACTCCTCCGCAATCCTGGGAATACCTGTTAATCCCATCTTTAGTGCTGTTACTCCGTCATGTGCTGAGCCATTTCGGGACAAAGTTATTTCGCGAGGCAAATCAATGACTGGCAAATCAAACATTTTCGAGTATTCTATGCACTTAGAGAAAATTTCATTGTCTTGAGGTGATTTGGGACAATCCGTTACAGCCACTACTCCTGATTCCTTTAATGATCCGAGTGGAGCAAGTTGTCTTCCCTCGGCATTTTGAGTAAGACACCCCGATAACATTAAGTTTATGGAGGATTCTTTTTTAACCGTATTTTTTATAAGTGTTATTGAGCCTGCATTATCGGCTGTTGGAGTAAAGTCTGGCATTGCCAAAATTGAAGTATATCCCCCATCAGCTGCTGCTTTACAGGTAGCTTTTATAATTTCCTTAGTTGTATTTCTTATATGGCATCGCAAGTCGATTAACCCTGGCATAATTATTTTTCCAGAAGCATAGATCGTTTTTTTTAAAACCGATTTAGTGGTTTTTGACGGAGGTTCATAATATATCTTTCCATCAGTTATCCATAGGTCACAAATTGCATCAAAATCAGTTGCTGGATCGATGACTCTACCGCCTTGAATATGGTAATCAATTTTCACTTTAAATGATTTTATATTATCCTACAATATTTGTTCAAAATAGACATTCTCACGGCAACTCCATTTGAGACTTGCTCCAAAATCACTGATCTTTTGCAATCTGCCAGATTAGAGTCAATTTCAACACCTCTGTTTATGGGACCCGGATGTAATATAATGGCGTCTTTTTTAAGCATTTCACTTCTTTGAAAATTGAGACCAAAAATTTTTGTGTATTCCGACAAGGAAGGAAAATGTGAAGAGCTTTGTCTTTCATGTTGAATTCTTAAAAGCATAACTGCATCCGCTTCCATGAGAGCATCGTTTATATTATGAGTGACTGTAGCGCCAAGCTCTTCAAACTCTCTGGGAACTAAAGTCGAGGGTCCGGCAAATGTCACATCCGCACCTAGCTTGATCAAACCCCACAAATTGGATCTTGCAACTCGACTAAAGAGAATATCTCCAAGAATCGTGATTTTTTTTCCATGCAACTCGCCTAGTTTCTCTCTTAAGGTGTAAATGTCCAAAAGTGCTTGGCTTGGATGTTCATGAGCTCCATCGCCGGCATTAATAATAGGAACTTCAATTGTTTTGGACAAAAACAGTGCAGATCCCGGTGAAGAATGACGGATGACGATCGCATCTGCTCCTAAAGCCTGTATATTTAGCGCTGTGTCTCTTAGGGTTTCTCCCTTGGTCAGACTGCTCGACTTTTCTGTTATGGAAATAACTTCAGCACTAAGAGTTTTGGCCGCAATTTCGAATGCTATCCGCGTCCTTGTGCTTGGCTCCAAAAATAAGTTTATGATTCTTTTTCCCTTTAGAAGATCGATCGGTGTTTCATTCTGAGAAACTAGTTTTTTGAATTTCTGGGCTTGATCCAAAATCGAGATAATCTCAGCAGCTGGAATATCCTCAAGACCAAGTAGCGATTGAGAAAACCTTTGATTCATTGCCAAAACATTTCCTGCTTAAAGTCCATGGTTTTTAAATTGGTATTGTCCACATTTATATGAGTTGGCGGTCGGCCAGTTTTTTCGTTCAACTTGTCCATTTTCTTTTTAACCAAACGTCTAAGTATTTCCCTTACCTTTTGTTTCATCCAAATGGAAGTGGGAGATTTTGAGGTATAGTCGGCAGGACCATTGTTATGAACTCTTCCCCTCTCAACTAATTCACAAGTTTGTTCGAATTCCAATTCACTGCTAGGATCATAAACCGCATAGGCTTTTCCTCCCATTTGTTTCATAACCGCAAAAACTGGAACATCGCTTGGACCGTCAGCCACGTAAATCATTTGATCAATAGGAATCCTACGATCCTCATGTGGCATGGAGGAATTAACGTCGATGGAAGGATTTTTGTTGGACCCTTTATTTATTTCAAAAATGAAGCGCGTTTTAATGGTATTATCAACCGTCATTCCAACCTGTGAGATCTCTAAATCCAAAGGAAGCGATAATTCTGATTGGTCCATATAATTGGGCGGTAAAGGTGATTCAATGAATTCGCATGCAAAAACATCCTCAATAAATGGGAAAATCTTGCTTCCTCTTATCATAGGCGAAATACCCGTACTTATAATGTAGTGTTCTATTTTAAAGTCGTGACTTGCGAATTCTTCTGTTTGTGGAATCGTAGACAACTCTTTGAAGAAAAATGGTAGTCCCGGACAAAAATTGAGTTCGGATCCGAGTTCCATCAATTTTCGATTTGTCAAACCTCTCATCTTTCCGTTCTTCACATAGCTAAGCAAGTGATTCAGGTAAATCGTATCTCCTGAAATTCTTAAGCCCCTATTAAGATAAACGCTTGGAAGATTGTTCACTTCCCGCCAGAATAGGTTTTCATCTATTTTGAAATGTTCAAAAAGAGGTGTTTGCATGTAGCCAGGGATAAGGGTCTTATCAAAATCCCATATACAAGCTACTGTATTTTGTCCATGTATCTGACTAGAATTGGATTGATGGCTCAACTTACGGGTTTTTAAAGGTTAATAGATTTGATATGAACAACAAGATGATAGAACTACCAAACATCGAACCATTTCGGCAACGATACAATGACATAGAACAACAACTGCTTGATCCCTCTGTTTTTAGAGATTCCAACAAAGTGACCAAACTTACCCGTGAACACAGTAAATTGAATTCGATAATACAACTTTACGAATCAATTTTAACAATGAAATCCCAAGTTAAAGATGCTAAGGATTTGATGATTGATGACGAATTCTTTGAAGCTGCTGGTCAAGAAATAGAACTTCTTGAAAAGAGAATTTTAGCAAAAAGCGAGGAACTTGTACTGTCCATGATACCTGAAGATCCGGACGATGGACGCAATACCATAGTTGAAATTAGGGCAGGAGCAGGTGGTGATGAAGCTTCTCTTTTTGCTGCTGATTTATTCAGAATGTACAGTAGATACTCAGAAAATAGATGTTGGCAATGCGAATGCTTAAGTCTAAGTCCCTCCGATACGGGTGGGTTCAAAGAGGTAATTTTCATGATTAAAGGGGATGACGCTTGGACAAAATTCAAGTTTGAGAGTGGAGTGCATAGAGTACAAAGAGTTCCAATTACGGAAGCAAGCGGAAGAATACACACTTCAACAGCTACAGTTGCCGTTTTGCCTGAAGCCAAGGATGTTGAAATTGAGATTAATCCAAGTGATCTGGAGGTAAATGTTTGCCGTGCAAGCGGCCCTGGTGGCCAAGGTGTAAACACAACCGATTCAGCCGTCCAGCTTCTTCACATACCCACGGGAATCGGCGTCTACTGCGCTGACGAAAGGTCCCAGTTGAAAAATAAGAATAAAGCCATGACGGTACTACGTTCTCGCTTATTTAAGCAGAAGCAGGACGAAGAATTGCAGAAATATGCCAAAGAACGAAAAGATCAAGTAGGAACAGGTGATCGGAGCGAAAGAATCCGAACTTATAATTTTCCACAAAGCAGAATTACAGATCATAGAATAAATTATACCTCACATGCTCTCAACGAAACATTGATGGGCGAGTTAGATCATTTGTTTAACGAACTTGAAGTACAAGACAAAAGACAAAAGTTGGATAAGATGATGACAAATGAAGAATGAAGAAATCCTCACAATACAAGAAATCCTAAAAAAATCTTCTGCATTCCTAACAAAAAAAGGTGTGGAGAATCCAAAGTTGGATTCTGAATTGATCATATCTGAAACATTAGAAAAAAAAAGAATGGAACTCTTCTTAAATTATCGGGATATTGTCCAAAAAGAACACATCAAGCTCATTAGAGAAAGGTTAATTAAAAGAGGTAGAAGAATTCCATTACAACATATCCTTGGAAAAGTTTCATTTGCAGGCGTTTCTTTGAGATGTGATCCAAGAGCACTTATTCCAAGACAAGAAACCGAATTGCTTGTGGACCAATCAATAAAAGTACTTGGGAAAAATTTTAGTGGTAGGATTTTAGACATGGGAACTGGTTCGGGGGCAATAATACTATCTCTCTGTTCCACATTCAAAGAGGCTAAGGGTGTAGGTATTGATTCATCTAAGGAAGCGGTTGACTTGGCAGTATTAAATGGAAAATTAAACAATTGCGAAGACCGCGTGACTTTCCACAATATTGATTGGTATAAAAACTTTCATTCCATCGGTACATTTGATTTTTTAGTATCGAACCCACCCTATTTAAGTTTACAGGAATGGGAGAACACTTCTCCGGAAGTGAAACATCATGACCCGCGCTGTGCCCTTGTTTCCGAGGAAGAGGGTATGGCGGAAATAATGCACATTATAAAGGTATCAAAAAACCTATTGCATATAGGTGGATACTTGGCTTTGGAAATTGGTATGGGTCAAGCGGAGAAAACATTAAGGGCACTTGAAGGAAACTTTAAAGACATAGTGAGTTTCTGCGACTTGAATGGTGTGAGAAGATTTGTCTGGGGAAGATTTGGATAGACTATATTTCCTTATCCATAGGATTTGTGCTTTGCGATAATTCATTCTCATTTCGGATAAAAATCCAGTCAGAGACAATTCTAAGTGACTCATGAAGACGAATGTCCAGTGATTCGGACTTTTTGAATTCACTTGTTGTATGATCCGTTTCCAATTCTTCATCGCCTCGTGCCAAAATTGACTTTGCATTTTGTTCTTTAACGATTTCTAATATGACATCTTTTTCTTTAAACGATTTGGTGGATAAGTTATCGAATTTTTCATTCAATAAGTCATTTTTGTCGTTGTTCAGATGCTTAAGTTTGATTCTTTCTTCCAAATTAAGGGTTTCTGATTTCTCTTGTTGTTTTTCTTGAAACCAATTTACGCTTTCATTTAGATAAGAAAATTCTTCAAGGGAAGATTGACGTTCCATGCTATTCTTTGAAAGTTGTAGCAGGGTGGAGTCTTTGTAAGAGAACTCTTGTGGCGGTCTCCGAAATTTGACAGGTGGAATGCTGTCGCACTCTAAGGCATACTCTAAATCAGATTCGCCTATTGGACGGAAAACATTGATTGTAGGCATAGAAATATCACTGTCGACACCAGAAATTTGTGTGCTTTTTCCAGAAGGAAGATAGTATTTCTGTATGGTTATTTTTGCCGCACTTTTTTTGTTGTGATCACTAAAGAAATTAAATGGCAGATTCATTTGAATTAATGATTGAACAGTTCCCTTTCCGTGTGTTGATGGATCACCGATAATGATTGCTCTTTTATGATTTTGGAGTGCTCCTGCGACAATCTCTGAGGCGGAAGCGGAAAATCTTGAGACTAAGATAGCCAACGGACCATTCCAAGATAACTTGGGGTCAAAATCAAATTTTTTTCTTATGTTTCCATCTGTGCTCTTTACCTGCACAACTGGTCCACGAGAGATGAATAGGCCTGCTAGGTTGACGGCTTCACTCAAGTATCCCCCACCATTTCTCCTCAAATCCAAAACAATACCCTCAACTTCATTTTTTTTGAATTTCTCAATGATTTCCTCAACATCGTCAGTAGCTTTGTGCCCGTCGCCCGTTGAACCGTAAAAAGAGGGTAGTTCCACTACTCCCAGCATCCGAACACTTTCATTGTGACGTACCTCAAAAACTTTGCCGGATGCAAGATTTGCAGTTAATTTTATTTTGTCTCTGACAATACCTACGACTTTGGAAGTTTTGGGATTGCTGCCGGGTCTAATTTCCAACCTAACAAGAGTATCCTTTGGACCTTTGATGAGATCGACTATTTTAGACAGTTTCATGTCAACCACATCCACGAAAGAACCTTCTGATTGTGCAACTTTAAGAATTATATCCTCTGGTTCCAATTCGCGAGATGCTTCAGCAGGACCACCTGGCAGAAGTTCTTTTATCGTGCAATACCCGTCCACATCTGACAAAACTGCACCTATACCGACAAATTCGTTGTTCATGGCTTGGTCAAACTTTTCTTTTTCCTTTATGTTCATAAAGGTGGTATGTGGGTCAAACATTTGAGTAAAGGTTGTGAGATAGAGTTCTTGTACATCACCGGACTCAAATTCCATGATGTTTTTCTTCCATCTTTTGTACCGCTTTACCAAGATCTCACGAGATTCCTCCAATAAGTCCGGATACCCATCCTCCTCAATCGGTGAAGATGAATTCAAATCAAGTTGAGATAATGTTTCATTCAAAAACTCTGAAGTTATCAATTTTTTCCAAGTCTCTTCCAAATGGGAATCTGTTTTTTCCCAGTCCATTTCTGTTCTGTCTGAATAATATTTCTGCTTAGAATGCAAATCTGGAATGTCATCAAGGTAATCGAGTGCCCAATCCATGCGTTGCAATGAAAGAGACTTGTATTGGTTGTAGATTTCAAAACCGGGAAAAAGATTACCTTGTTGAAACAATGCTATCAAGGTGGGAGAGAATTTCGATTTGATTGCCTCAACTTCGGCTTTTTTGAAATAAAGCTTTTGCTTGTCAAGTTTTTCCAAGTAACGGTCTAGAAAAGTGGCGGCATCCAAACTTTCGATGGAAACCTTATTGTAGTGAGCTTGCTCCAATGCCTTGACGAGCCATTTTGTTTCATGCTTCATCAAATTTGTTGGGAACAGTGTGGTGGACTCATCACTCAGTACAAGGACGGATAGAACACTGTTTAAAACAGAAAACAACCACAGCTTGTGCATGGCACTTAAAAGGGGTTTATTCATAAAATCAAAATGTAGGTTGATTACTTTCTAAGCAAGCTCTTTGCCTTATCTAATATTGATTTTTCCTCAACGGTCAGGGAACCAAAACCCAAATCATTTATTTTATCTAAAATCCTATCTACTTCGGCCTGCATCATCTTCTGGTCACCAGATATTGTTACATTGGATTGATGGCCTTCGGATGAAGCCTTATTCTTTAATGACGTTGAGGGTGAACTTTTAGGGAAAACAAATTTTATACCAGGAAAAAAGGACCTAGAGTGGTTGTGGAGGAAAAAAAGAGCGCCAGACGCAATTCCTCCTATATGAGCAGAATGTGCAATCTTACCCATATTTTGTAATTCTGTGAAAATGAATCCGTACAATTCGATACCAACAAATGCAAGTAATATGACTTTAGGCTTCAGAGTTACCGGCAACACGAAAAAAAGTAACAGATTAATGGGATTATTAGGACGGGTTAAACAATAATATGTTAAACTCCCAGAAACCAAAGCAGATGATCCAATGAGGATGCCACCATCGAGGTTGAAAGAAATCCAAAACAATGAACCAATCGTAACGCAGGCCATACAAAACAAGATGAAGCTCTTTTTTGAGATATCGAGCTCTACGTGGCGAGTAATGAAATGTAATCCAAGCAGATTGAGAACGAGATGCCAAGGCGTCTCGTGCAAAAGGGAATATGTGACGAAAACCCACAAATATCCACTGCTGAGATTCTCTACGGAGCAACCAAACATGCCTGCGAAAGTAAAGCTTCCCTCAAACAAACTTAGAATCGAAGAAAAAATAAAGAAAACGATAAGAATTATCATTATTTTGTCTGTGAGACTAAATGAGTTTCGCCTGAAGGGCATCCGCATGTATGATCTGTCGTAAAGCATCTGAACTAACAAGATAGTATGTTGACTACTGTACGCAAACAAACATTTGACCATAATGTTGTAAAAAGAGATAGGCTAATGTTTTTTGGGTTATCCTTGCTTGGTTTTGCTTTTGAATTAATAGCAATTGTTGCTCTGGTTTTCTCGTTATTTGGAACGAAAAAAATTATAAGCTCTTTCAAATATTGGAACGAAAATATCAGTAACCAAAGACAGTTTTTTAAAGGTGTGTTTATGGTAATTGCAGGATTTGGCATGATGCTATTACCAGCCAAAAAGGTTCGAGTTGAGATTGATGGTCTAGCTAATCCACCTGTGGAAGTAATTGCTCGAGTTGTCGTCATGGGAACGAGTCCATTCATGATAAGCGGTCAGAAACTCAAAGTAGCTGTCGTGCAGAATTCTTCCAGTAGAAAACTCCAATCCGATGAAAAAATTTTGCTCTGTCATCGATTTCTCCATCAAGGGGAAATTAAAAGTGGAGATGTCATAGACCTCAAAGGTCTCTTTTTAAAAACTTGTAACGATAAAAAATTACTAAGATCAGAAAAAATATTAAATAGTTCTGCTCATGCAGGTGCTTTTAAAAAATCCTTATATCAAGGTATTTTCTCCAATCCTAAACTAGATGGAGAAATAAAGAGTTTCCTTGTCGCACTTGTATTTGGTGACAAGAGTAAACTTACGAAAGCCCAAAGGACAACCTTTTCACATACAGGAACAATGCATCTTTTTGCAGTAAGCGGTTTACATATAATTTGTATATATACAATGTTGACAAGGTTCATACTTTTTTGTCTCAAGAGAAAAAATTTAGCAAGAATTATTTCTATGCTTATACTTGTTCTATATCTTGATATAGTCGACTACAGTGTGTCTTCCGTGAGAGCGTATATTATGTTACTAATTTGGATTTTAAGTACCATGTTATACAAAAGAAATTCTGCAATGAATACTTTGATGGCTAGTCTTTTAATTATTTTATATTACGACTACAGCCAAATTCAAAATGTCGGTTTTCAACTTTCATTCACTGTAGTTTTAGCGATAATATGGATGACCGACCATATCAAATGGAAAGATCGCGTTCTTTTTTCTCTTCTTCAAATCAAGACCCTTTTTCTTGTGAGTTATGGTGCCTTTTGGGGAAGTGCATTGTTGATTGCTGACTACTTCGAAATTTTTGTACCAATTGCACTCATATGCAATTTGCTTCTCGTGCCATTCGTTGGATTGCTGCTCCTTTATTCATTGATCTACATTATGATAAACCAGTTTTTTCATTTGAGTTTTTTGGATTTGGTTATGGCGTCACTTTATGAATATGTTATTGCTACTCTAAATTACTTTTCTAATCAAAGATTTTCATACTTTGAGATTGAGATACAGTTGAATAATATAATACATTTAGTGTATTTCCTCATAATGCTTTTATCATTTTCTGTTTTCAAGAAAACACGTTATAAATTAGTTTTTTTTCCTGTCTGTACGTTTTTCTTGCTACAATTAAACTTTTTTTTAAATTAGTTATTTATCTAGCAATGGTACTATTTTCCTTCTCAAAATTGTTCTGTCAATATTACCCACACTTCGAAACGCTTCTTTATTATCATCGTCTATTGCCAAAAGTATAGGAAATTCCTGTTCTAAATCTACCTGTGCGATTCTAGTCAAAGCACTAAGATCGACATCTTTCATAAGATAATTGTAGGAGCTTAATTGAGAATTCTGTAGTTTTGTTAAAACAGATTCAAAATTTTCAGACTCCTCTTTGCAAATGGTAATTATATTTAATCCTCGTTTACGATATATTTTATGAATTGAAGATAATTTTACTAAGTTTTCCAAAGTTTCCTTCCCTCCGAACTTCCAAAAATAGAAAAGCTTTAATTTTCCAAATTTGAAATTAAGAAGAAAATCAATTTTCTCTTTGTCTCCGTAAGACAACCTTACTGTTTCCTTTGAATGCTTGGTCAAAGATTTACGAAAATTTAGTCCATCCATTTTAGACTTTACGGATGTACCAAAGGTCTTAGTTATTTTAACATCCTGAATGTCAATATCCGCGACAAGATATTTAAAAAATTCTAGGTCTTTGATATCCTTAATGTCTTTAAGGTTCCCAATTTTTCCTTTGAATATTAATTTCTTTTCTTCGTTAAAAACAAGTGCCGTAGGAGTTGTCACAACATCGAATTTCTCCGTCAATAATTGTTTTTCTCCATCATACAGATATTGAAAGTTATAATTTTCATTCTTCGCCCTGATACTCATTTCCAATAAACTGTCTCCTAGGTCTGAATAAGCTTCTTCGGCAGGTAAAATAGCCTTTTCGTGATTTGGTGAAACAGCGAAGAAGTTGTGTTCGCTTCCATCAATCCAATCCTTTATTTTGATAAGCGATTTTTGAAATTTCTGTGAGGTTCTGCAATGATTTGACAGAAAAACGATTCCGATATTTCCTCCGTTGTCAAAATCTTCCAATTTGTAAAACTTACCATCAATTCCTGGGAGGTTGAACTGTGAAAGCCTCTCTGCTTCATTAGCATGTGTAGCGGTTTTACCGAACAAAAATAGAAATGAAATAACTACAATTCGAAGGTTGGTTTGGTGATCCGCCTTCCTAAGTATTATTTTTTTCACAACTAAAAATTTGTAATAACAAGGTTGCTCACTGGTTACAAACATTCTTAGAATTTCGAATGCATCCTTTCGACAATAATAAAGTTTGGTTTCAAGGTAAAGGTCACTGGCAATCAACGCCGGATGAAGATTGGAATAATTGGAAATGGCAAATGAAAAATCGCCTTTTTCGACAAGAGCAAATTGAAAAATATATTGAATTAACTGAGGAAGAGAAGCTTGGTTTTTCCATCGCAAAAAACAAGCTTTCCGTTGCCATAACTCCTCATTTTTTCAATCTCATCGATCCGAATGATTCTTGTTGTCCAATTAGAAGACAAGTTATCCCTTCTAATCGCGAAGGTGAGGTTAGTTCGATGGAATTCGACGATCCTGTGGGAGAGGAAAAAACAATGCCTGTTCCATGTATCGTCCACCGTTATCCTGATCGCATACTTTTTTTGGCAACAGACAGATGTGCTGCTTATTGCAGATATTGTACGAGAAGCAGAATGGTTTCAAACGCACAAGGATATGGATTTCATCCTACTTTTGAAAAGGGAATTGAGTACATAAGAGAGAATACGAGAATCAGGGATGTGTTAATAAGCGGTGGAGATCCTTTGTTAATGTCCGATTCCAAAATAGATTATATCTTATCAATTCTCAGTACCATTGAACATTTGGAAATAATTAGAATTGGTTCCAGAATACCAATCTTTTGTCCTCAGAGAATCACTCCTTCTCTTCTTACCATTTTGTCTAAAGTACCGAATTTATGGATGAGCATACATACAAATCATCCGTCCGAATGTACTCAAGAACTTCGTTTTGCCTGCCATGAACTTTCCAACACTGGCATACCCCTTGGAAATCAATCGGTATTGTTGAAAGGGATCAATGATTCTGCGAATGTAATAAAAAGTTTACTACATCGATTATTAATCATGAAAGTAAGACCTTATTATCTTTATCAGTGTGATTTGGTAAAAGGCAGTTCACACTTCAGAACTGACCCTCGAGTCGGCCTATCTATAATAGAAGAGCTTCGAGGACATACTTCTGGGTATGC
>CACMZN010000044.1 GCA_902618175.1 uncultured Verrucomicrobiota bacterium | reverse complement strand
TGGCTCCCAAATAGATGAGGGCGAATGCAGTAACAATCAGCTCATATCCAGGCTTGACCATCATCAAAGTCTTGTCGCCCCGTTCAATTCCAGAACGATGGAAAGATTTTGCCAGTGCGATGGTATCAGAGTGAATTTCTTTAAAGGACCGAGAGGGAAACTTATTATCTTGGGCAGAGACAATGGCCGTCTGGTCAGGTCTTTCCCTAGCGATTTCAGCAAGATGTGAAACCAAATTTCCTGATGACCGACAAGGAGGCACTCGAATTCAAAGTTCGGCAAGCCAACGTTCGGCTTCAATCGCGGCCTGACATCCCATGCCGGCTGCAGTGATGGCTTGGCGATAAATGTGGTCGGCGCAGTCACCGGCAACGAAAACACCGGGTATTGAAGTTCTAACCATACTTCCTTTTTCCGGTAGCAAGTATCCGTTCTCGTCCAAAGAGAGAATTCCATCAAAAGGCTGGGTATTGGGAATATGTCCTATGGCGATGAATACTCCCTTGCAAGGAACTTGGGTAACCTCGAGGTTCTTGAGATTTCTTACTTCCACGGCACAAGCTCTGCCGTCATCGTCGGCAAGAACTTTCTCGACGGTGGAGTCCCACACGGGAAAGATTTTTTCATGGGCAAGGGTTCTTTCGGCCATTATTTTTGAAGCCCGCAATTCGTTTCTTCGATGAAGCAAGGTAACTTTGGAACAAAATCTTGTAAGAAAAAGAGCTTCCTCGCAGGCGGAATCTCCACCTCCAATGACAACAACATCCTGATTACGGTAAAAGGCGCCATC
Source organism: uncultured Verrucomicrobiota bacterium (assembly GCA_902618175.1). Taxonomy (GTDB): domain Bacteria; phylum Verrucomicrobiota; class Verrucomicrobiia; order Opitutales; family Seribacteraceae; genus Seribacter. The sequence continues at coordinate 11,707 of CACMZN010000044.1, read as the reverse complement.
ACAAGTGGCGCAGGTTGTTACCCCCTTTCCACCATACATTTCCCGTTCGCCTGGGATTCCAAGAAGACGTGGACCTGCACCGGTTGCGATGATGATGGACTTTGCTAAAAAAGATTTCTCTCCGGAGAAAAGAATCTTTTGGGATTCCTTGAGATTTACTTTGTCTACAAAGGCATTTTCTATTCGTGCTCCGAATTTGACGGCCTGTTTCCTCAAATGCTCCATTAAGGTAAATCCGTCTATTCCGTCTGGAAAACCCGGAAAGTTTTCTACTTCTGAAGTTGTGGTAAGTTGGCCCCCAGGCTGCCTGCCCTCTAGAATCAGGGGACTTAAGTTGGCCCTTGCTGCATAGATTGCCGCGGTAAAGCCAGCGCAACCTGTGCCTAAGATGATGACGTTTTCCATAGATTTTGAATGGTGAAAGATTTTGTTTTTTACAAGTTTTTGAGTGGCGATGATGGCAGGTCTTGGCTAATTCGTCGAGTGTATGTCATTTTTCGATAGCCATTGTCATTTAAAGAGCTTCTGGGAAAAGGGCGAGCTTTCACAAGTTATTTCAAGAGCTAAAAAGGCCGAAGTCAATAAGATGGTAACTGTGGGAACTTCATCTGAGGATTGGCAAATTTATCATAGACTTGCCGTCAGATTTGCCGGTACCATATACTATTCAATCGGACTCCATCCAAGTTACGTCGATGATTCTTGGAGAGAACATGTGAGTGCATTAAGGTCATTTTGGGAAATGGAAAAAAAACCAGTTGCTTTGGGTGAGATCGGACTTGACTACTTTCGTCTGCCGAAGGACTGGGAACAGAAAAAACTAGCAATTGGACTTCAAAAGGACGCGTTTAAAAAACAACTTGCATGGGCTAGAGAATTGGAAGTTCCTGTTATCATTCACTCCCGAAATGCTTTCGAGGATTGCGTCGATATGATCGATTCAAGTGGACTGAACTGGAACAATGTTGTGTTTCATTGTTTTTCCGAAGGCATCGAACAAGCCAAAATTCTTTCGGATAGAGGAGGAAGAGCTTCCTACACCGGAATAATGACTTATAAGAAAAATTCTTTTTTACTTGAGTCTTTGAAAGTACAGAAATTAGAGAACCTGATGATCGAAACAGACAGTCCCTACCTCTCCCCAGTTCCTTGTAGAGGAAAGACGAACGAACCTGCCAATCTTTGCCTACTAGGAAACTTTCTGGCTAAGGAACTTAAGGTTTCTTTAGAAGAATTGGCTGGATCAACCAAGGCATCAACCGAAGCCTTTTATCGAATCTAGATCGATTTCTGCTCAAAAGAATAAAATCCAATTTCTGGGGTTGTCTACTTGTAACCATAATACTTTTAGTCTAATTCTTAGGTTGTGAAGTTTAAAAGTGGCGAAAATCCTCTTGATGAAGATCAACGCATGATCGAAAGGAAAAGGTTGGCTCGGATCGAAGTCAGAAAGGCGATCCGCCTACAAAAGAATAAATTGGCCGAATTGAGAAAAGGCATTTCCAACGGACAGGACTTGTCTGACGACATGGACTCGTGCAAAGGGGAGATTGAATTGTTGATGAAAGAACTAAAATCAATCGAAGAAGGTGGACATACAACCTTTTTGAATGCAAAAAATCTCATCTCTCCCAAAAAAGAGATATCTTCCAAGAAAAAAACAATCAAGGATTCAATCAATGAAATCCAAATCCAAATCAAAGAACTGGAACATAAGCTCTACGAACCGAAATTAGAGCAACATGTTCGAGATAAACTTATAAAAACAATCTCAGAGAAAAATGCGGCGAAACTTGACTTTGAGGAAGAGCTTCAAGCTGTAAGACAATACAACCACACTCGTTTCCTGGAGGCGCGTGAAGAAAATAGAAAAAGCAACGAACTTGAACGAAAACTTGAAGATATCGAAGACCAAAAGAAAAATCTCAAAAGAGATATCTTGGAAGCAATGGACAAAAACCAACGCTCTATCGTAAAGGAATTGAAGAATAAACTTGATGACTTGGATGTGCAAAAGTACGAGCTCATCAATTCTGAATTTCAATCCCAAGAAGAAAATCCAAAAGATCCCTTTTTAGAGGAATGAAACCTATTTTTTTCTATTTTTTCGATCCCACCGTTTCGGAATAGATCGTGACTTTTGCTTCCATCCCAGACACAAGTTCTTTTGCTCTTTTGATTGCATTTGCGGTGGAGAGCGTAGGGTTGGTCAAGGAATGTGGGAATATGTTCTTTCGATTCATTCTGGTTAACACGCCGGAATCCTTTAAAATTCGCAAGACGTCTTTTCTGACTTCGCACAGCAAAACATGGCAATTCTTCTCCTTCAGATAATCAAGAAGTTCTTCCAAGGCTAAGACGGAAGTCGCATCCAAGTGATGAGCGTGTAGAAGTTTCAGAACTAAAACTCTTAGATTTTCATCATCACCCACTCGTCTAATTTGTTCATAGAAAAGATCAGCAGCTGCAAAAAAAAGAACCCCTTCCACATGTACGATGGAAACTTCTGGAACTGGTCGTTTGGCATCTTTTGAAATTTCCGCGAGTTCGCCAGCTTGGTTGTAACCCTGTTCAACTAATTCTGGTTCGGCAACTTTCTTAAGCAAAAGCAACAAAGAGGTAGCGACACCAATAAAAATTGCAACTTGCAGAGAGATTAGGAGGCCGACGAGGAGAGTTATCGAAAAAGTAATCGCATCCGCACGGGTGGCTTTGGACACGGTGGTGATTTGTCTACCTTTGATGAGGGAGGCTCCAATAAAAATGACCAGCGTAGCTAATGCAGGAAGTGGGATCAGCGACACCAAATCACCAACCATTAAATAGCCAGCTAGAATCAGGATACCTGTGTAAAAATTTGAAAGGCTGGTCTTTGCGCCTGAATTTACGTTTAGAGAAGATCGCGTAAGGGAACCGGATGCAGGCATTCCCGACATAAAGGAGCAACCTAAGTTTGCGAAGCCAATGGAAAAGGTTTCGCGATCAGCATCAATGCGATCACCGGTTCGGGCGGAGAGTGACTTACCAATCGAAAGTCCTTCGAGCAGACAGAGTAAGGCGATGGCGAAGGAAGACCAAAGTATGCTTTCGAAATGGTTTTCCAATGAAAGGAGGTTGGGAAGAGAAAATAAGGACAGATTGCTTTCAAAGGAGCTTAAATACGATAGCGTCCATCCTTTGCTCTGAAAAAGAAAACCAAAAAGTGATGCTATAAGTAAAGAAATTGCTACATTCGGAAAGGTACGAATTCGTCTTTGCAGCAAAAGGAAGACAAATGCGGTAATCAGGCTTAGGGAGAGCGCCGGTAGAGAGGTATTGCCCAGTGAGGTTATGGTAACGCTAAAAATTTCCAAAAAGGTGGACGGGATAAACTCTCCAGAGGATTCCAAACCAAGAACGTGCTTTGATTGATTGGCAATGATCAAAAAAGCCGCAGCTGTAATGTATGCGGTTATAACCGTACGGGAAATGAATTGAATCATATATGAAATTCGCAGTATGGAAGCCAGAAGAAGAAAAAGGCTTGATAAAAATACGATCCAAGGAAGCATAAGCAATGCCTCAGAACCTGCCATGCCACTTTTCAGAACCAGTCCGGAGCTTGCAAATGTTCCGAATAATAGAACTGATGTGGCATTAGTTGGTCCTAATGTTATACAATGTGTTCGTCCAAGTATACCGGACGTCAAGGAGGCAACCGCTGATCCGAGCAAACCATACTTGATGGGAAGACCGGCAACCAAAGCATAAGCCATGCTTTGAGGTAAAGCCAGCAATGCCACGTTAACGGAAGCTTTCAAATCACTTGTAAAAGATTCTTTTCCATAGGAAGAAAGTGTGGAAAGTACAGGTAGAAATCTAAAGTTTTTAATTTGCATTATCTTTAGTTTTAGCAGTGTCTTTTTCGCATGCACCCTAGTAAAAATTGCACATCAAATTTTGATTATGAAGCTGTTCTTTTGCACATTCCATTTTTCCCATGATTCCATTAAAATCGACATTGAAGCACTAAATTCATCCTCATATATTTTTAGTTGCGAATGTTTTGTACCCGGATATTCGACTTGGCTTAATTCCAAGTCGGTCAATCTCTGATTCAGAACATCTTGTTTCAAAAGAATTTGTTTTGAATTTTCCTTGAGATCCTTTATTGCCGCAACGATTTCTTCTTGGATTCTTTTCTTGATCAATGTAATGTTTCGCGTCAATTCTTCTCGAAAAAAAGAATCATTCTGTTTTTCATCCAGCATAGTTTTAAGACTATTCAGATTGTTTGAGAGGTAAGCGATGTCACCATATTTTTTGATGCGTTCAACTTCCAAATATGAAGTAAGGCTGGAATTTTTTCTATGCAATGCTTCCACTTGTAATAAGCAACTACGTATTGCAAACTTTTCATTTTCCATTTCTTTCATTTCTGAATTTAAAGCAATATCTTCAATATTTCTTTTTTTAGTATCTGATTTCGTTCGAAGATGTTGTTTTAGATCGTGTATTTTTTCTTTAAGAGAATCTACTTTTTTCCTTATTTTGACGAAATTCGGCACAATGGAAGTGTTCCAATCTTCTTCTAGCAAATAGTCCTGATAGGTTGAAGTAATCGCAGAATTCAAAAGTGAAGCAGAATTCTTCGTAAAACCCCGACAAGTGATTGATATGCTGGTAGTATTCGCATTCTCACAATCTACCAAGATTTCGAGAATATTTAGTTCATCAAATCCTGATTCTCTGACAAAAGGTTGAAAGATTTTTTCATGAGCGGTCGGATATTTGCTTATTGCATCCCTCAGCATGATCAAAAATCTTTTATCTTTTAATACGCCGAGATGATAAGGCAAAATCCAGCTAAGTTCTTCTTCTACGGTAAGGTATGAGTAGTGGACCGCTAGGGTCTTCTCCATGTCGTCTTCTTTAATGGCAGATGTAGAAGGACCATGGGAAATTGAAGACTCATCATTTTCATTGGAATGATCTATGTGGACTTTCTCATCGTGAAGCTTGGATTTCTCACTCCAGTAGGTTCCCCCAAAAAACAAGGTCAAGGTAAAGCCAATCAAGGATATGTAGTGCCAATTATGCAAAGCTTTGAAAAATAAAATGGTTTGTATTCGCAACCATTCAGTAAGTTTGATTTAATCTAACCTCAAGTCCTGAATTTATGCAAAATATGACTGGCAATTCTGTTTCAATTGAGTTTACGAAACTTCTGACCAATGTACAACGAGCTCTGTATGGATACATTTTATCACTCCTAGCAAACAAATCCGATGCTGAGGATATTTTGCAGGAAACGAATCTGATCCTTTGTTCGAAAGCGCATGAATTTAACCCTGAGGGGCATTTTCAGGCTTGGGCTTTTAACATCGCCCGCTTTCAGGTCATGAAATATCTTACCAATAACAAGAGAAGCCGGATTCTGCTTAGCAATGAAACCATCGATGCGATGGCAGCCGATGATTTTGACACGGAAAAAGTACAACTTATTCAAAAGGCTTTGTTGCGTTGTTATGATCTTTTGCCAGAACACATGCATCAAATAGCTCGCCTGCGATTCAGGGAAGAATTGAATTTGAAGGATATTTCAGAAAGAGTTAAGCGACCGCTTGGTTCAATTTCAGCAACTCTTCATCGCATCAGGCAAAACCTGACCAAATGCGTTCAAAATGAGCTTTCCATTTTCGACCAGGAAGTTGATTTTTAAATATTTTATTCGAGGGACGTATCAAAACAGTATTTTTCGCTAATAAGAATTGATATTCATACTATACCCTGAAATGAAAAAGCCTGAAAATTTTGCAGAGCTAGACAACTTGACTAGTAAAGTGCTGGATTCCGTCCACTCGGAAGAAGATTTGGACAAGCTCGCCAGTCTTATCAATTCCAATCCCAGCAACCGAAAAAGATATTCACGACTCATTCTTCAAGAATCAATTCTACATTGGGAAAATTCATGTGTCGTTAAGTCGGCGAAAAAGCAGCATATCCTCGGTAATCTAATCAATTTCCCTTTGCTTTCTTCCATTGCTGCAGCAATTGTCATAATGCTTAGCGTTTGGCTTTTTCATTCGAAGAATATCGATTTGCATGACTCTCTAGCATCGGGTTCACTTTTTGAAAACTTTGATTATTCGCCCGCTGATCTCAGCAATTTCTCTGCTGAAAATTCCAGGAGAGATATTTTTCAAAAAACAAAAGAAGTTTCGGTTCCTTCATTGACTTCTTCCAAGTATTACGCCACCAAGCAAGCGAGTAAAGGTTTGAAAATTCTGGAAACTGGTGCTTCCTTTGCTGACGGTGCTTTGATTGAGATAAACGACCAAATTGTTTCTTGGGTACGAGAAGATTTCCTAAGTGTATCTGCTGAAGGTGGTGTTCTTCCATTTTCTGGCGAAAGTATGATGAAGTTTTCCAGAATGTTCGTTGACGTTGAATCTCAAACTGCAGAAGTCTCTGAAACACTTCAGGTTCTTGATTTGAGAAACATCAACGACATCATTAACCATGAAACCGCTAAATTTGACGCCATGATTCATTTTAATCAAGGGTTGTTTCCTTTTTCTCAAAACCCCACCACTTTTTCACTTTCCTTTCGTGCATTGAAGGGTGGTATCGGCGAAGATAAGGAGACAATTACTACCACTGAGAATAAAATGGAAGGGGATCTTGACCCGCAGACCTGGGAAAGATTGGAGTCCGAATTTGCCATTCCTCAAGGCACTGACTTCCTGGTGATTGGGTTGACTGCAAGCAAGTCGGGACCAGAAGTGTTGCTTCCGGATCATGTTGGCTATTACGCCGACCAGTTTACCTTGAATCTTTTTGTGAATGGAGAGAAATATATCGGCCCACTGTAAAATTCATTGCCGACACAATTTGGAATGTCGAGATTTTCTGGTGTGCGTTTGAGATTGTGATGACTTTCGTCAAAGCCTTGTTCACCCTGCTGGTTGGATCAACCATCCAAGCCACACTGGCTGACGATTGGGTTTCTTATGGAGGCAACCATCGAGATCATACAAGTTTGGAAAAAGGAATGCGTTTGGACTGGGGGAACGAGGAGCCTAAACGAATGTGGACTCTCGAAGTTGGGTTGGGGTTTTCTTCTGTGGTAGAGGCAGATGGCATTGCTTTATGTCAAGGTCATGAAAGCGGCAAGAATACTCTTTTTTGCGTAGATTCAGAGAGTGGGCAAATAAAATGGACGCACACATACCCTTGTAGAAAGGGAGATAAATTCTTTCTCGGAGGAACTCGATCTACACCAACTATCTCTGCCGGATTTGCATATGTGCTGTCCCATGAAGGTGACCTTTACGCAATTGACAGTAAGAGTGGGAAAGTCGTTTGGAGCAAAGATTTGGTTTCCGATTTGAACGGAATCAGACCGGAATGGGGATATTCCGGCTGTCCTCTCTTGACTGACGGTAAAGTCATAGTTGAAACTGGTAATCCGAGTGGTTCCCTCGTTGCTTTGAATGCCAAAACAGGATCCTTGCTTTGGCGTGGTGGAGGACATGAGGCTGGATACTCTTCCGTGAAGCTAAGAAGTTATTCAAAAGGCGAACTACTCCTTTTCAATCAATTTGGGTTGTCAATTCATGAGACCATTTCGGGAAAAGAAATCAAGTCCTATCAGCACAAGACAAGGTATGGTGTAAATGCCGCTTTGCCCGTGGAATTTGGCAATAAAGTTTTGATTTCGAGTGGTTATGGAAAAGGTAGTGCATTGGTTGACTTGGCGAGAATTACTCCACATGCAGTTTGGGAGACTGATGACGTATCCTGTCAAATCGCAAGCATGGTCAAATTAAACGATTTTGCATATGGCATTAATGGCCAGGCTGGCACCCGTTCGTCCCAATCCACTCTTTTCTGTCTTGATTTGCAAAAGGGACAAAAGGTTTGGGAAAAAAAAGGTTTTGGTCTGGGTTCGTTGATTTTAGTTAAGGAAACTTTGGTTGTATTATCGGACATAGGAGAACTCTTTTTGGTGCGTGCAAATCCTAAAAAGTATGAAGAACTAGCCAATTTCCAGGTACTTTCTGGAAAAAACAACTGGGCTCCTCCGGTTTATTCAAATGGGAAAATGCATTGTCGAAGCAGCAATGGCGAATGGGTTTGTTTGGCGATGAGTGAAATTTAATGATACGGATCAATGTTTTCCGCTTCGGAAACAAATGATCTTATCACATTACTTATCCTGAAGGGTGTCTCATATGTGTTGAATCCTTTTCGAAAATTCAATCAGCCTTTGACGATTTATTCCATTTTCTCTTCTGGCTAACTTGTTTAAGTTATTGCTCGCATAGGGGGGAAGGTTGGAATCCTTTCTTCATTGCAAGAGTTGAACTACCAACACAGTGAATACAAAACCAACAGTAAGACATCAAAGGTCCCAGAACTAAATAGGTAAATTAAAGCAATCAGGTTTGACAATAAAGAACATGCAAGTACTGATTGCTACCGTTCTCAACAAACATATCTGCTCCTCGAATGAAGCCTTTCAACACTCGCTTTTGCATACATCTGCATATATTCGTTTCCTTGGTTCCAAGCTGGGCTCACTGCAAACAAAAAGTAGATAGGACAGAAAATTCATCCGGATTCTTTTCCGAAGGAGTCCACAACGAACTTGATTCTGATTGGTACCATTGGAGAGGGTCAAAAGGAACCGGGGTTTCCAATCAGTTGAATTTGCCCGATGATTTTAATGAATCGCTTCTTTGGTCTCACGAAATACAAGGCGGAGGCGTACCAGTAATTGCTGGAGATAAAGTTTTTCAATTTGGATATTACGGCGTAGAAAGTGAATTGCAGGAATCTTTAGTATGTCTCGATGCAGTATCCGGCTCCGTAATGTGGGATCGTCGACACAGTGATTTCATCAGTGACATTGTTTACAATCGTTATGGAGTAGGCGCTGCTTGCGTAGATCCGAGCACAGGTAACGTTTTTTTTCAAACCAGTCCTGGTCTGCTGCTCGCTTATGATGCCAACGGTACGAAATTGTGGGAGCGATCCTTGATGGAAGAATTTGCTCGTCTCACTTTTCCAAACGGTAGAACCGGAGGTCCATGCGTGGATGAAGAACTCATAATCATTCATGCGATTACAGCAAACTGGGGCAAAGAGGGCCCGGCGCGAGACCGGTTTTATGCATTTGACAAAAACAACGGAGAACTGGTTTGGTCTTCTACTCCTGGGATAACTCCCAAAGATAGTTCGTTTTCACCCTTGGTGTTCGAGGACTTGGAAGAGGGAAGAAGAGTTTTTTACAGTGGTACCGGATGCGGCCATATTGTCTGCATCGACGCTCGCACCGGGCAACCTCTTTGGCGTTTTCAAATGTCTTATGGTGGAGTGAATTCTGGCGTGGTGCTACATGAAGATTTGGTAATAGCAATTCATGGCAAGGAGAATATAGACTCTTCCGTCATTGGGCGTATGGTTGCCATTCGAAAGCCCTCGAACCTTCCCGAATTCGGAGAAGAATTATTGGTTTTAGGATCTGAGAATGAAGTTTGGCGAAAAAATGCCATGGAAGCATTTACAAGTACTCCAGTATACAGAAAGGGGAGGGTTTATACAACCATTAAGCGTGGCGAATTGATCGCATTGGATGCTGACACCGGACATGAAATTTGGGTCCTGAAGCTGGCTCCGGATCAGGTTCATGCATCACCGACTTGGGCAGATGGAAAGCTTTACATACCTATGTTCAATGGTAAGGCTTTCATTTTGAAAGATGAAGGCACATACGGTAAAGTGCTAAGCGAGATTGATTTGGGGTCTGCTTGTTTAGCCGCCCCTGCAGTAGCTCATGGACGGGTATACATACAAACAAAGAAGAAACTCTTCTGCTTTGGTTCGGACAGAGAACCGACACCCTTCATTGCCAAGATTCTAAAAAAGGATCGTAAGCTCGGCAAAGCATCCATTTTACAGATCATCCCATCGGAGTTTGCACTCAAGTCAGGACAGAAAAAGAAGTTCAAGGTGTATTCCTTGGATCGTAATGGAAATAGGATTGAAGAAGTGACTGGGGGCTTGAAGTGGGAAAAATGGATTCCTCCCGGCGCCAAGGTAAAATCCGTGGTCGATGCCGAAATCTCCGACACTGGTGTTCTTGTGGCATCCGAGGACGCCAAACTCTCTGCGGGCGCATTGCGGGTCCGTTCAGGACAACTTTATGGAATTACCCGGGGAAGGATTTTGCAGGACCTGCCTTACAATGAAGATTTTGAACAAGGTTTTGAATTACTTAACATGAGTTCGGATGGGATTCCTTTCTCATACCCTCCCTTGGCTTGGTTGGGAGCAAGAATGAGGTGGCAAGTGCAGAAAGCGGAACAGGGATTTGTAGCGGGAAACACCTTGGATCGAGTTCTTTTTCAAAGAGCAATCAATTTCATCGGACATAAAGACATGCGCAACTACACCATTGAAGCCGACGTCATGACTGACGGAGACCGAAGAACGAAATCAAACGTGGGGTTGATCAACCAAAGGTACATATTTGTTCTTGTTGGCAATAGCCAAAAACTTGAAGTGGTTTCCAATTATGATCGCTTCAGGCATTCAGTACCTTTCGCGATCAAGACCAATGAGTGGTATCGACTTAAAGCCAGAGTTGATTTGGGCGAGGACGGATCAGGAACGGTAAGAGCCAAAGCGTGGAAGAAAGGGAGCAAGGAACCTACCTCATGGACCCTGGAAGCCTATCATGCAATTGCTCATAAAAAAGGATCACCCGGATTATATGCGATGTCTCCGCAAAGCAAAAAAAAGGTTTTTCTCGATAACATCTCGATTTTTTACAACAAACAAAATCCTTGAATCTGAATTTTTATGGACAAAATTTACTATTCCTGCGTGCTTGCGATTTCTCTAACGACATCTGTATTTGGGGCTGATTGGCCAATTTGGGGTGGAAATGAAAGTCGCAACATGGTTTCATATGAAGACTCAGTCACACTTTCTTTTAGCCCAGGAGAAATGAGCGATGACGAGGTGGTGGATCTCAAAACAACCGAAAACGTCAGATGGGTTGCCAAGCTTGGATCTCAAGCTTACGGCAATGCAACTGTCGGACAGGGATGCGTATTTGTGGGAACCAACAATGAATCTCCTCGAGATCCCAAGAAAAAGGGCGATCGGGGAATTGTTCTGTGCCTGGACGAATTGACGGGCAAATTAAAGTGGCAATTGGTCATACCCAAGCTAGGAGCAGGTAAGGTGAGTGATTGGGAATACATCGGAGTTTGTTCTTCTCCCGCCGTCGAGGATGATTACGTTTACGTGGTCACGAATCGATGCGAGGTATTGTGTTTGGACATCAACGGACTACAGGACGGAAATGCCGGGCCATATAAGGATGAGGCAGAGTACGTAAGACCAAAGGGAATGCAGGATCCGCTCGATCCAAATTTGGACGCGGACATAATATGGATGTACGACATGCGTGATGAACTGGGAGTTTTTCCTCACAATGTAACGAGTTCCTCTCCTTTGATCGTGGGTGACCGAGTTTACGTGGCAACTTCCAACGGCGTTGACTGGTCGCACACAAACATACCCAGTCCACTTTCACCAAGTTGGATAGCATTGGATAAGAATACGGGTGAATTGCTTGGCGAGGATGGCTCAGGAGCCAGTGAAAATGCACTTCATGCCGCTTGGTCTTCCCTGACCTTCGGGAAAATCAACG
>CACMZN010000043.1 GCA_902618175.1 uncultured Verrucomicrobiota bacterium | reverse complement strand
CCGTGGGCATGCGGTTGCCTACCTCTTGGATGCGATCATAGACCGTGGGAAACCTCGCCTTGAGGACAGCCAGGTTATTCGAAAGCATTTCCCTGGGTTTCATGCGGCGGTCTCCTCTTTTACCTTCTTTTCCAGATAAGGCACGACGTCTTCGTTGAATAACTTGTGGGTCCTTCCGAAGATGGGCAGAAAATTAATCGCCAGTTCATTTGACAAAAGAGCGGGATTCCCCTGTTCGAATGCGGTGAGGATCTTATCCAGTGACTCCGCCTGTTCACGGGACACTTCTTCCAGTCTTTCTCTCCAAGGCGGATCGTAGGTGTTGGAATAGGGAGCCAAATTGTCAAGCAGTTCGGCGAAGGGTTTCACTTTGCCGACGAATTCATCCATTCTCTTAAACACTTCCGTCCACGCTACCGAGAGAATGTTGCGCAGGTAGGCTTCGAGTTGCAAATCCACACCCTGCAGATGTTTAAGCGCCTCCTTGATCAAACGCAGAGTCAACTCGTCATGAGTCAGACTGAAGGCCTCGATTTTGGTGAAGGATTCAGGGACTTGTTGCTTGTCCTCCTGCATAAGGTCAATGCCGTCGATTACGAACTTGACCACTACCCTGCCCTGTTCGCTCAAAGCTCCCATGAGCAAATCGTAAATTTGTCCCGGTTGCTCGGGTACGCCCTCTTTGAAAGTCACTTCTTCTCCATCTGCCCATACGCTAGACATCCTTACACTATGGCGCGGAGCATGGGTTCGATCAATCCCAAAGGAGGCGATCTCATTGGAAAAGACCGAAGTTCGGGACCGAGTACACCAGCATGCAAACTGTTTTTTTTTCGCCCGATTGATCACTTGGGAGCGGAATCAAGCCCTGCTGAACAAAGTTCCAATGCGGATGATAACAAGGTAAAAATAGTATTCTCCAACTGGTAATTATTATGTCTCCCCAAATTGCTTCTTTGGCAATCCATTCCTCCAAATTCACATTCGTATGAAAAATTTTTCGCTCCCTCGAACGCAAAGACTTTGGCATCGAGTCCCGAAGAATCAAAAGTATCTAAAGATCCAAACATTTGACGTCATCATTCTCATCCACTCGGACCCTTTGTTCAGCTTACTTCCTCCTGATGCAAAACCCTTGATCCTAAGCCGTCGCACTCCATTGGATTCCAAGCCAGTAGGTTTGAACAGAAGAATTTCGCAACTAATTTGGTTCTTCCGCCTCCCCGTTGGGAATTCACTGGCTTTTTCGGCATGGTCAAGAGCAGAAACAAGTATGCCTCCAACCAATGGCCTAAGTGAAATTGCATCGATCCAACCCATTTCTTCTCTCTGATTACGCTCCTTTGAAAATTTTTGGCACTTTTTTTCAGGAAAAAAACTGTGTTTCCTTATGTATTTCAAAAAATATCTAAAAAATCACAAATAATACTGATTTCATAAAACATTGATATACATAATTTTAAATAAAATAATTGGTACTTTATTAAAAAAAAAAAAAAGAAATTCCTAAAGCTCAGGACGGGTGAGACGATTATCCTAAGCGTCGGTGACAAAGAGGTCTCCGGCAGAGGATGAGAATCCTCTTTAATATACAGTCAAATTACATCCAAGCGTCAAGGACGATGCTTTCACAACGTCAAGGAGGACAATTCTGTGAGCTTAACAATAAATTCCAATTCGGCAGCGTCGTATTCGGCGCTCAGTATGAAACGTGCAAACAATCTTCTTACTAAGAGTTTGCAGAGACTTTCAAGTGGACAACGCATCACTAGTGCAAGTGATGACGCAGGTGGTTTGGCTGTGGGCATGAAATTAAAAAGCAGTATTTTAAGGGGCGCCGCATCCCAACAGAATACTCAAAACGGCATATCTTTTCTACAAATGCAGGACGGAGTCATGAAGACGGCAGGCAAAATCCTTGATCGCATGTCAGAACTGAAAAGTTTTTCCAACGACATCACCAAAAACGAATCGGATCGGGAAACCTACAACCACGAATTTCACGAGCTTCAAAAAGAGCTTAATTCCTTAAAAGCTCAAAAGTTCAATGGAGTTAGTTTGTTTGCATCCGTAGAAATGGACGGATCCTTGGGAATCGACACATCAGACGACGGCATGGGAGAAAAAATAAGACTCAGGAGAACCGGTTTGTTCGAAAACCTCAAATCCAAGTTCGGAGCCGACAGTGAATTGAATACGGGCAGTCATGGAGAATACCGGCAGTTGATTGGCGATTTCTTCCGTGATGGGGGATTTACTGCACCCAATCCAGGTTACACTTCCCGAAACTATGGCAAAAATCAGGTCGTATATAAAGAAGGTGCCGATGATGCAAGTACCGGATACTTCATGGCCTTAAAGGATTTGATGCCAGGAACCAAGATTATAGACTCGGGAACTGCCAGCAGCAACTGGATTCGCATTGCCGACATGCTTGGTCAGGGATTTGGAGAAGCCTTTCCCAACGCTGATGTATTCGATCCCTTTTCCAGCAAGAGAAATGCAAAAGGTCGATCCGTTTCCTATCTGCAAGGCGATGTCGTTAAGGTTCCCGCTCATTGGGACAGTCCGGGCAGTTATTACTACATGAAGGCTCAGACCGACATACCTTACGGCAAAACGCTTGCAGAAATCTATGCGGAAGATCAAGTGGGACCAGGGAAATTCTTTGATTATATCGGGAATGCCTTGCCAAAGGCAGATGGGACTCTGATTCCAACTACTGACTTCATAAGACAAAACAAAGATTATCCGGATCCTTCCCTTTACAATCCTGAAGATGCTTCCAGTTTCATGAATCTTCTTGATCATCATGGAGCAGCTGCAGGATTTACTCCGGGATTCATTCGCGTGGCAGTGGAAAATGATCCTTATCTTAATGGTTCAACCACTTCCACTGTGGTAAGTGGGGTGACCAGCAGCGTCAATCAACTCGATACCGTATCCGTTTCGGCAGTCGAAGGTGTAGACGATCTTTACAGTGTATTCAAACCAACGGGCGACTGGGGCATTCAGGCATGGGATCCAAATCGGGATTTTGAAGCCGGATCCTTGGTATGGGATACATCCACGGGCGTTGGGCAAATTTATGAGTTGGGCGATTCCTTCAAAGGTTCCTATGCAGGACAAACCGCTTCTGTGGGTGACGTCTTCCTCCATGAGGGAGATTGGTACAAAGCGGAAGTGGATGGTGTGACCACGGAACCGTCGGTTGACAACTCCAGTGACTGGACGCTCATCGATGATCCATTGTCAGCGGAAGAAATGATAACCGAAAATCGAACCGAGGAATTTCAGAACCTAAGCAATACCAGTCTTTGGGTCAGAACGCACCACGGACACCTCGTAGGAAAGACTATAAAGACGGATTACGAACGTGGAGACAACATACAATTCCAAGGCAAGTCCTACATTTACACTTCCAATCTGTCATCCAGCGAATTCAAATACAATCCCGATCAGAATGGGGTCACGGAGTTCGACCAACTTCTGGCCGCAGGAGCGATTGTCGAAGCTCCTCTCTACGTAGATACTCGTGGAGGAGGGGGAGCCCCTAACGGCAACCCGGACATCTTCTACCGACCCAATCAAAGTCTTGAATTCGTCGATCGTTTGGACAATACGGGAATTGTAAGGACCAACAGCATTGAGCGCCGGAGTGATTCCGCGATGTTTCCTGGTGATATGATCTTCAATTCGCAAGACGATCAATTCTATGGTGGATTAAATGCAGGAAATGACGGCATTTATGGAACCGCAGATGATTTCTATTCTACCGCCACCTCTTCCGCCGCCGCGATGGCGGGGGGGCATGTGGATGCTGATATGGACAACAACAAAGACTTGCTCGACGTCTCCAATGGACTCGAGGACTTTAGCGTGGCCGATTTCGTCGACTACATCCAAACCCTGGCCAACATGAGGGCGATCAATGGGGGCACAATGTCCCGTCTGAATTACACCTCCGACATCCTGGATGAAAATGAGATCAATCTTGAAGCCGCCACATCCAGAATACTTGATGCGGACATGGCTCGCGAAGCAACCATGATGGCCAGACAGAATGTTCTTCTTCAGGCGAGCGCCTCGATGGTAACCCAAGCGAATGCTCTCTCGGGAATCGTACTGAGTCTACTTCAATAATCCCTCACCGAATAATCTGAAGGATCAACAAAATCAAAAAAACTTTAGCAAGGATGCTGAATCTGAATAAAAAATGCGACAATAGGTCGTCGATGAAATCCGAATGGATTCGGGTGACAATCATCGAGACTTGCGGATTGCCTGCGCCGCCCCCTCCGAGTGGGGGCGGTGAGGCAGGCCGGAATCATTCCAATTTCAAAAAAAGATTCTTTTCAACCTTTCACACAAGTCTCCAACGCCATGCAGTATGAATAATTCACTCGCAGATTCAAAAAACGAACCCATGTCTTCCCTTCGTTCGGAGAAAGGCAAACAAAGGAGACTTTGCACTCATTCAATAACGGACTTGTCGAAAATTCGAAGTCAATGCCAATCCCCTTTACGCAATCCTTTTGACGCGACTTCCGGCAATCCGCAGCTGAAACAAGAGAACATGATGGTTCGCTGCAATATGGAAGCCATCGTCGAAAGACCCAATGATCAAAAAAAGCGAATCCGATCTCTTTCCATTCAATGGAAACGAAAACTTTCTCTGGAATCAAACACTAGACGATTCCTCCCTTCCAAGCCGGGATTCAGCATTCTTCCAGGCATTCTCCCATGAAAATATCACCATCCAGACGAGCCATGTCTTCCAGCTACCTGAAGATGTACCATGAATTGACTCCTGGTGCGCGATCCTTTGGCAATGCATGCGAAACAAAGGCATGGTGGAAACCATTGGATTTCTCAGACTCGGATGCTTCTTTCACATCCCTCTCCTCTTGGTACGGGGATGCACCTACTGACCGTGAGAATTTACCAAACAACCCTTTTCAACCACAACCACTCACCCGTTTTCAAACATACGGCGAAAACCATATGTCACGGGGCATTGAAAGGACCTAAACCCATCTGATAATCACTTTTATACGACTACCTGAACAAAAATCGACATAATTGTTAATTATTTACTAAAGTTTACTTAACTTTATCCGACTATTATCTACTGCACAACATTTTACATTATCTGATCATCTTTTTTACTACACATTTATCAGAACAAGTTTCTCAATGAATCCACATACTTTCACCTGTCGGCAGGCGTCTTCGCCTTCCAGCCGCGTCTATGCCCATTCGGATCATTCCTACCCAATCTATTCTCCCATCGAACTAGCAAGTTCCGGGGTGTTTTTAATGCCTGAACAAGAAATGAACCCCACTAACGATTCTACCCGCAACTTGCCAAGCCTTTCCAAGGCAATGTCTAACTTGTATTCCGGATCGCTTCTCGAAAAAACCCCCACTCCTCCTCACCAATTATCTTCCATCATGGCCCACAGGACCAATCGACTGGCCAACCGAGTTATGGCCTGCACCTCAATTTAATCAATAAACAAGGAAATCATGAAAGAACTATCACCAATCAGCAAATCAGTCAGCCAACCGCCTCCCACATTCAAGGATACGGTGCAAGGATTTCCCAAAGTCGTGGCAGGTGGAAGATTCGTCCGGCCGGATGCCGGAAAGTCTCATCTGGAACGGATGGTGACGGGTTCTTCAACCATTGCAGATCCCAAACTGGTTTCCCCAAAAATCTTCAATCGAGCAATTCTCGATTCCGTATTCTGCAATTTGGAGGCTGGGATGGAAATGCTTGATCAACAAGAAAACAGCTTGGCCAAAATCGGCGGACGGCTTTCCGAAATTGCGCTTAGCCTAAACCAGGCGAAGGTATCAGACGGCAACATCCACAAACTGCAGGATGCTCAAGGAAAGTTTAAGACGGCCCGCGACAAAATCCGCCTGACCGCACTTGGCACGTATGATCAGGTTGCCTTATTTTCATACACGGAAGCAAAACCTGTGACCATTGCCGTTCCTTCCGGTAAGAGTTGGGAAGGACTATCGGTCGACCGGGCCAACCTGGGAACTCCGGGGATGAAATCGGTGGATCAGGGAAAAGTATTCGGAGACTCGCCGGGTCATCATCTTGATCATTCCACGATCAGGAGAGCTTTCAGAGAATGGAGAAGTCTCTGCATCAACAATCGTCTGCAGTGGAGCATGCTCATGGATAGGCTCCATGGCCTCAAGCAGACGATTCGCAGAAATGAGACCACTGACCACTGGACACTCCCGAAATTTCCGGACGATCCCAAAGTCGGTCCGCTTCGCAGACCCAATCGCAACAACTAATACCCAACTGTCCAATGAAGAAAATTATCTTTTACCCTAACCAAACGTGTGTAAATCCGCTCTCAACCTCAAAGAAGAGCGCAGGACGAAAATTGAGCACGGATGCTCAACCTGAAAAATAAATCAAGGAGGAAAAAAAAATGCCGATCGTAGTAAACAACAATACGTCAGCGACCGTTGCGTCGTTCAACCTATCGCAGGCCAATGATGCCTTGCGAAAAAGCCTGTCTCGCCTTTCTTCGGGAAATCGAATCGTCGATTCCTCAGATGATGCGGGTGGCTTGGCCGTAGCCTATAAACTAGGTTCCAAATTAAAGAGAACGGAAGCAGTCCGTCAGAACATACAGAGTGGAATATCCTATCTGCAAGTCCAGGATGGAGCCATGCAAGTGGTTGCCAAGATCGTGGATCGCATGTCCGAACTGCGTACCATGGCTTCCGACGTGACCAAGAACACACAAGACGTGGAGAATTATTCGAAGGAATTCATTGAACTCCAAAGTCAATTGAGTCAGACCTTTCAGGAAAAATTCAACGGAATAAGTTTGTTTGCGGTAAGCCGCACACCAGTGCCCAGCACTCCACCGGAAGTCCGTCCGCCTCTGTCGAAAAACGCCAGCGCCGTGGATGAACTCGGAAACACTTACCAGAAGTTTTCACGTGAAATCGTAACCACCGCAGATGGTGTGCGTGCAGAAGGCCACGTATCCCTCAATATCATCAACATGCAGTACGTTTTGTCGCTCGGTGGCATTGACACCACCTATTTGACTACCACCACAGCAGCAGCTATAGAAACTGCACGAAGCACTACAGGAGCTTCCGATGCCGAAGGTCAGAATATATTCTTCAACTTGGGCAATCTCAACGCTGGCAACCTGGACGATTTGTCTGCTGATGCTACTGCAAAGACAGAGGTCTTCACGGACGAGGGTTTTCTTAAGAGCATCCTCTTCGTATCCATGGGTCAGTTCACTACCATTATTGAGAAAATTGCAGATTCAAGAGCTGAAAATGGAGCCGAGCAGTCAAGATTAAGAATGGCTGATGAACTCCTGATTCAAAACCAGACCAATCTGGAGGCTGCGTATGGTAGAATCATGGACGCCGACATCGCTTTGGAATCAACACGATTTGCCCGACAAAACGTTCTCGTTCAATCATCCGCAGCGATGGTTGCCCAGGCCAATCAATTGACCAACATCGCACTTACGATCCTCGGATAAGAACAGACGGTCAACTAAACTTCCGGAAAACCAAACACTTATGGGCAATTTCAGGCACAGAGTATTGATAAGACACCTCTTTCATCGCAAAAGCGCAATTAAGAGGCATACAAACGATTCTAGCCGCAAGCCGTCCATATTACTCAGCGATTCCACCCGCTGGTTTTCCCAAATGTTTGCTTTTCGGATCATTTTTCCGAAGAGGTTTCCACCAGGAGATCCAAGTCTATCTGCTAAGATTAAGGTCTTGGATCCTCGACTGCCACCTCATTTGCCTGACCTTTCCATAAGCTCGGGCAGATGGGGGGCGGATGGAAAAAAGTTTTCCTTCCTACCTTCCTTTCGCTCAATACGAACTTCATTCCGCGAACTTCTAATCCGCCGACTATCTTCGAACCCAATCGTCCCAATATTTTCCATCCCGTGGTCATGCATATGAACGAAATCCAGACAATTGAAAGACTGATTCCTCATGATAGTCAGATGCTATTCCAACAAAAACATCCGCACACAAGTCCGGAAAACAACCTATGCCAATTCGCAAACCTTAAATACAGACTTTCTTTGCCGTCGAAGCATCCCATTTCAACCAATGAAATGTCTCCATGAGCACGGTCAACTTATGAAAAGAACACATTTCGCATGATCAAATCTTTCCAATACACAAAATACCTTCGCCCTACCCCAGGTCGAACAAGAGTTTCCAGTGAAATGTTGATTTCACGGGATGGAATTCCAGTGTTTTCCAAAAGACTGGCAGGTCCCAGTCAGCGATCAATTTCATTTCAATCCGAGAAAGGACACAGCTACTGATTCATCAATTTATAAATTCATTCCAACCAATCCATCATGTGTCGCATTAAACAAATATTATGTTCGAGGATCGTTCCTGAACGATTAACCGGACCTGTTTCGTGGTCATCCAGCATGACAAGCAACCTGCGTGACGACTCTGCAGTCTCATGGATTCGAAATGTACCTGTAAACCCAGCTACTACGCCTGCCTACTCCGGTCAAATCTTCACTCTTCTATAAAACTCAACTTTCACGACTTACTTCAAAACGACTTCTTCAATATGTCACCAGAACGACATTACGCATGGATTTTTCCCGGTGGTGTCTCCACCGTTCAGCGGAGGAGCGCTCAGCTTCGGCTTCCAGTCCGTCTCGGATTCAAGATGTTTCGCAAAACATACCCTTGGCTGGCAAGATTCTCACCTTGTGGTGAGCCATCGATAAAGTCCCTTAATATTGCATACCACATGCATCATATGAAGCCGAAAAGGTCGTTGCCGGCAGCTTTTGCGAAAGGGTTAACACTACTTGCATTAATTTGCAGACATTATCCACCCAAAAGAGTATCGGACTTTCAACACCATAAATCCCAGCATAGTCCACCTACAAATGCTGATTCACACATGGACAAGCTGCGTTCATTTCATCAGTGGTCTCTCTTCGATCCGTTACCACACGGATTCTCAAGAAATACATGACTTTAATTCACAAACATTAGGATGTATAGGAAAGCACAACATTATCTGACAAGATTCTCACCTTGTGGTGAAAAACCCACAAGTTCTCTGAGGATTGCGAACAACTTTCATCGTTCGAAGTTAAAATCGTCGATTCCGGCAGTATTTGCGAGTGTAAGCACGCTTTTAGCATTCGTTTGCAGACATCATCCTCCCAGAAGAGCATCGGACTTTCAGCACCATCAATCCCAGCATAGTCCACCTACAAATGCTGATTCACGCAGGGACGAACTGCGTTCATTTCATCAGTGGTCTCTCTTCGATCCGATACCACACGGATTCTCAAGAAATACATGATTTTAATTCAAAACATTAAGATGTATAGGAAAGTACAGCATTGTCTGACAAGATTCTCACCTTGGGGTGAGCGATCCAGAAACCATCTGAATGTTGCGGTCCACATGCATCATTTGAAGCTGAAAATGTCGCTACCGGCAGCTTTGGCGAGTGTACGCACGCTGCTTGCATTCGTTTGCAGACATCATCCTCCCAAAGGAGGCTTAGATCCACAATCCAACCCATTCCAGCATAGCTTGCCATCAATTGCTGAATCAAACCGTTACGCTCTGCATTCACTTCATCCGTGGTCTCTCTTCGATCCAACAACCAAAGGATTCTCATTTGGTATATGACTTTATTTCAAAATACAAAACACATCACGCCTTCAACCTCAGCAAGTGTTGCAAGGGATGGATTGCAGATGCGAGTACCATCACTAAATGCATCGTCTGCGCCAAGTTCGCATTCCAGGGAACTGGCTGAAGTCAATTCGATTAACTAACCGCCGAACCACGGATCAAACCTAATTTTCTAACATATCAACAACAACCCAAGTAATCTTCGACATGATAAGATGCTTCACAGCCTTCCCTCCTTATGGGACCGCTACTCAAGAGGTACGCTCATTGCGGGCATCCGCATATTCGGGATTTCTAACCATAACCGATTTCACCGGATTGGAGTAAACATCGAGCATTCCATCTAGATTCATTTTAATACAAACAATTCAAACCTAATTCTCTTCACTCAAATATGTAAACTACTGATACAATAGCCTTCAATTCTTTGGTTCAACTTCAGCAATGCAGTATAACCGGACTCCCTGAGGCACAAGATACTTTGCTTCTGCAAAGCATCAATACCACACACTTTACGACTACTATTGTTAACCACATTACTATCTTAACTTAACATTATGCATAACTCTTACACACGTCATGCCGACGGCATGGACATTCTCAATGTGCATTCACCCATTATCGGCAGGGTGAATGACATTGCGGATGCTCCATGTCCATCGGATTCTTCTCATCAAGAAATAACGCTAAAGAAGTCGAGTTGTTTTTCTCAAACTTCACGATTAAGCGCGATGTCGTCCAATCTCAGCTTGGGCATCTCTTACCTTGAGAGGCAAAAGGCCTCTCTTTTGGACATCAATGATCTACTACTCTCACTCAACAAGAGAAAAACGGACAGATACAAGAATGGGCATATGCTCTATCTGAATCTGCTGAGGAGCATTCTGGAAAGAAAATTTGGGAACTTGTCCCTATTCGGATGCGGGACGGAACTACCGATTCGTCTGCATCTTAACAGAGATGGGAAGCCTTTCATTTGTGAAGTTCCCATCTTACCTCTTTGGACTGATCCTTTCATCCAAGCATTGGCTTATTCATCGTCATGCATCGAACCTCCCAGCCCTTCCATGGTTTCCGCGGCATCCGCATCAACCTTGGAGTTTCTTATTCAAAATTCAACTCACCTGTGCTCTTTGCAGGAATTGTTGGAGGAATTGAAAAAGAAATCAGTTAGCGCC
Organism: uncultured Verrucomicrobiota bacterium; assembly: GCA_902618175.1. GTDB lineage: Bacteria > Verrucomicrobiota > Verrucomicrobiia > Opitutales > Seribacteraceae > Seribacter. Next base: position 1,630 of record CACMZN010000043.1, on the reverse strand, counting down.
GGGAGATGCTTTTCTACTGACCAGCACCAAGAACCATCATCTTTCCGCAGGAGAAAAGTTTCTCTGAATTGGAGAAACCGATTCCTTTCCTTTCTTAATCGAGACCATGCCTTTTCCTAACCTCAAATGACAATCTTATCTTAATTTTCACAATCACCTAACCATATCCGCATTCATGCAGTAACCACTTTTATTGTGGGTGTCGTTCCCACTATCCAAGCGACAACTGCGGCAAGGACGCCGCTTTTATTCACATAATCAAGGAGGATTAAAAATGCCAATCGTAGTAAATAGCAATGCATCGGCCACCGAAGCATCATTCAATCTGACGCGTGCCAACGACGCGTTACGCAAAAGCCTTAGTCGCTTATCTTCGGGCAAGCGGATCAACTCGCCTGCCGACGACGCAGGGGGTTTGGCCGTAGCCTACAAACTCAACTCAAAACTAAACCGCACACAAGCAACCATACAAAATGCACAAAATGCATTATCGTACCTACAGGTTCAAGATGGAGCTCTCGAAACAGTAGGCAAAATTTTGGACAGAATGGCCGAGCTCAGGACCATGGCCCAGGATGTGACAAAAAATACCCAAGACATTGAGAATTATTCCAAGGAATTCCTGGAGCTACAGGATCAATTGGGTCAAATAAAGGAGGAAAAGTTTAACGGAATCAGCTTGTTTTCCGCCGGTACACCCACGGCCTCCACGATTCCAAGCTTGAATCTTGCATCCAACGATCTCAGCGTGAACGGAGTTCTCTTCAATCGTTTGGGTCGTACCTTGTACACTCATCCAGACGGCGACACTGCCTTGGGCAGCGTATCCCTGAACGTCGTCAATTTGGAGTATGTCTTGTATATCGGAAGTCTTGACGACGCCTACAAGTCGACTTGGGGAGGTACCGTAGCCACCAGCCTTCATCTCGGCAACGTCGGTGGAGCGGGTACTGCGAATGCCACTGCCACTGCCAATGATGGAGTCAACGAAGACGGATACATAGAAAATATATTAGGCGTATCGATGGGGCAGTTCACTGCAGTGATCGAAAGACTTGCGGATGTCCGAGCAGAGAATGGCGCTGAACAAAACCGTGTTCTGCAAAACCTCGATCTTTTGCAAACAAACATGGCAAACCTGGAAGCTGCTCATGGTCGAATCATGGATGCGGACATCGCCTTGGAATCTACTCGATTCGCCAGACATAACATTCTGGTGCAAGCAAGTGCTTCCATGACGGCCCAAGCCAACCAAATGACGAACGTGGCTTTGGCTCTTCTAAGTTAAATCCAATTGATTGATCAAAATACTACCTAAGCGGACAAAAACTACACTATTCAGTCCTAATAAGTCAGCGACATGATCAATTACTACCTGAACTCTCTTTTTGCTCCACCCCAATACTCAAGGGGTGGAGCAGAGGGTCAGAAGACTTTCCTACTACTTTCTTCCATTTCTTAACATCCAATTTTTCAAACGCCATGCAACTTACCAACTTCAGTTTTCTTGATGCCCGCAGGGACTACTTGTCTTCACAAACAATGCTTAAGACTTCAATGAATCGACTTGCCACCGGCAAACGATTGGAAAGATCCGGCACGGATGCAGGAGCTATTTCTCAAATTGCTA